>CAZSIY010000014.1:0-14439 GCA_964606825.1 uncultured Oscillospiraceae bacterium
GGCGTGTCTTGAGTCAACGCCGAGGCAGAAGTGTGCCTCAACGGTTTCGTCAAACTTTGCTTTTGAAGTCTTTATTACAAGGTCAAAAGCCTCGTTTGCATCGTAAAGTTTACCTTTTTCAATCAACTTTACGCTGTCTAAATATTTTTTACCTTTACGCATTTTTCTTTCCTACTAACGTGGTATATTCGAAACCTCAATGGGTTTCTCCCACAAATTCAAAACAATCAGTCTTCAACTACGATACCCATGCTTCTTGCAGTACCTGCAATCATGCTCATGGCAGATTCGACGCTTGAAGCATTCAAGTCGGGCATTTTCTGCTCAGCTATTGCCTTTAAAGCATCTTTCGTTATTGTAGCAACTTTCGTTTTGTTCGGTACACCGGAACCGCTATCGATTTTGCATGCTTTTTTCAGCAAAACAGCTGCCGGCGGAGTTTTTGTAATGAAAGAAAAAGATCTGTCTTGATATACTGTGATTACCACGGGGATAACAAGACCTGCGTCCTTTGATGTCTTTTCGTTAAACTCCTTACAGAACTGCATGATATTAACACCATGCTGACCGAGTGCAGGACCTACCGGTGGAGCCGGTGTTGCCTTGCCGGCTTCAATCTGCAACTTAATAAAACCTGTTACTTTCTGTGCCATTTAAGAACACCTCCTTAAAAACATTGTGGTGATAAATCGGAATGTAAAATTCCTCCCACTTCAAACGGAGATTAAATCTCCACGCGCGGCACCTCATGC
Source organism: uncultured Oscillospiraceae bacterium (assembly GCA_964606825.1). Classification (GTDB taxonomy): domain Bacteria; phylum Bacillota; class Clostridia; order UMGS1810; family UMGS1810; genus CAKSIN01. The sequence goes on from CAZSIY010000014.1 coordinate 753, forward strand.
ACCGCGGTATAATAAACGGGCAAGCCGTTATTACTAAATTGACTCAACGCAGCTTGTATCAAGTTCGAGGTTTGTCTTCCTTCCGAACATAACCACGCTGACATTAACCTTTTTGGCGCTCTTGTCTATCGACTGTACAATTCCTATCTGATTTACAAAAGCTCCGGTTATTATTCTTACACTGTCGCCAACGGCATATTCGGCGGTAACTTCTCTCACCTCAACGCCAAGTGCTTCCACTTCCTCGTCGGTAAGCGGAACGGGTTTTGATCCCGGGCCCACAAAGCCCGTAACACCTGTGGTATTGCGAATAATATACCATGTGTCATCAGTCATAACCATCTTAATAAGAACATAAGCGGGGAAAATTTTTCTTGTAACAACTTTCTTTTCGTCACCTTTGGTTTCAACAACTTCTTCGGTGGGAACGCGAATATCTACAATCAAATCCTCCAAATTTCTGTTTTCAACCGCTTGTTCAAGATTGGTTTTTACCTTGTTTTCATACCCGGAATAAGTATGCACAACATACCATTTGGCATTTCTGCCCGATTTATTCAAGCTCATATTCCGGCCTCCTTAAATTAAATAAGTACGGCGGATAGGCAGGGCTTAATTTAAGCCCGCAAAATTCATTCCGCAAAACTTACTTACTGATAAATCTGAAAATTCCATACTGGAAAATTGCGTCAAACGCCCAGATTACAATTCCGACGATAATTACCGAAGCAATAACTATAAGTGTGTTGTTTATAACCTGTTTTCTCGAAGGCCATACAACTTTTTTGAGTTCGGACTTAACTTCCTTAAAAAACTTAATAACCTTGTTTTGCTTCTTTACTTTTGCCTCTGCCACAACGCTTCACCTCTTTCAAATAGAAATCAGACTATTTCGTTTCTTTGTGCATAGTGTGTTCTCTGCAAAAACGGCAATACTTCTTCATTTCAAGTCTGTCAGGATCGTTTTTCTTGTTTTTCATAGTGTTGTAATTTCTCTGTTTGCACTGGCTACAAGCCAAAGTGATTTTTACTCTCATTAATGTGCACCTCCTTGGTAATATACAAAAGCTATACCGGATAATTAATTATGTGAAAAATTGCTAAGAAAATTTTGCACACAAAAAAAGACCTTTTCATCAGCATAAAAAATGATAACACAACTAATAATAAATGTCAAGAGAAATCTTGAATTTTGTTGCAAAAAGGAGTGATTTTTAATGAATTGGGCAAATTCAAGCCAAATACACTACCGTTTACGGGGGAAAAGTGACGAAAAAGAACTTCTACCCCCAAAGTCGGCACTGCCGTATTTTGTCGCGACAATATTTGTCTCTGCGATAAGCGGAGCGATAATTTCCGCTCATCACACTGGAAAATGCAAAAGCCGTTCTCGTTTTTTAAAGCGTTTTTGCCGCTAAAGGGTATTTAGCCTGTCTATGCACTCCGCAATTTCTTTTGGGTGACTTATTATCAAATCCGCTCCGTTTTCCTTGAGTTCGTCGTATTCGCGAAATCCCCAAAGCACGCCCACAGTATATGACCCCAGGTTTTTACCCGTTTGCATGTCTATCCAGGTGTCGCCTATATACATGGCATTCTCGGGACTCATGTTCATTGAAGACAAAACGCTCATTGCTCCGTCGGGCGCGGGTTTTATCGGCACCCCCTCCACTTGACCTTGCACCGCATCTACAAGCTCTTCCGGAATAAAATCCGCCACGGCGCCTTTTGTGGCAAAGTCGGGTTTATTTGATATAATGCCCACGGCGATATTTCGCTTCTTTAGCTCGGCGAGCATTTCCAATATGCCGTCGTAAGGCTCCGTATACCGTTTTACGTCGGCATTATAGCACTCGTTGTAATATTTATATACTTTATTGAAAGCTTCGGGAGAATAGGCATTTCTTTCGTGAAGCATACGCTCTACGAGAAGTTTTGCGCCATTACCCACAAAATATCTGTATTTATCGGTTTCTATGGGTTCAATTTCGAATTTTTCAAGCGCTTTGTTACCGTAATATGCAATTGTTGTGAGGGTGTTTAAAAGGGTTCCGTCCAAATCGAAAAGGCATGATTTAATCATTTTTGCAGCTCCGACAAAAGATTTTCCAAGTCATCTTTTGTAAAATTGTATTTATTACTGCAAAATTGACACAAAAGCTCTGCTTTTCCGTCTTCTTCGATTATTTTTCGAAGCTCGTCTTTTCCTATGGAAAGGAGAGCGCGTTCCACCCTTTCGCGACTGCAATTGCACTTGTAATTAACGGGAAGTTTGTCATTTACATGGTAATCTATTCCCGCAAGAATAATTGAAAGAATATCTTCGGGCGTTTTTCCCTCGTTTAAAAGATTTGTAACGGAACTTACGTTTTTCAAGTTTTCTTCAAGTTTTTCTATTGTTTCCTCGGTAGCATCTGGCATGAGCTGAATTATAAATCCTCCCGATGTTTTTACCGTATAATCGGTGTCAACAAGCACTCCCAATCCTACGGCAGAGGGCACCTGCTCCGATGTTGCGAAATACTGCGTTAAATCGTCGCCCACTTCTCCCGTTACAAGCTTTATTTTTCCCACATGCGGTTCTTTTAATCCCAAATCGGTAACAACCGTGAGAAAGCCGTCGGTTCCCACGGCGGTGCCGACGTCAAGCTTACCGTCTTCACGCAAAGAAAGCTGTGGGCGTGGATTTGCAACACTTCCGCGAATATTGCAATTCATATCGGAAACCGCAAGAACTCTTCCCAAAGGGCCGTTTCCGGTAAGTTGGAGCGATATTGTATCTTTTTCGCCTTTGAGCATTGCGCCCATCATGGCAACGGCCGTTAAAAGTCTGCCCAGTGCGGCTGTGGCAACGGGAGCGGTTTTGTGATGGGAAAAGGCTTCGTTTACGCTGTCTTTTGAAAGGCAGGCAAACGCTCTCACACTGCCGTCGTCCGATGCCGCTCTTATTATGTAATCAGACATATTGGTACCTCCGTAATGATATTAAAGAATAAAACGGTTTGCGGCGCAAAACCGCAATCCGTTTTATTTCAAAAATCTTTTTTATTAGGACAAATCCTGTACGAAAATTTCTATAACTTCGTCGACGTTTTTCTTTGGAACGCCTTTTTCCGAAAGGAATTTTCTCGCTACCTGCGGGAAAAGCGCATATGAGAGCACATCCTCCTCGCATTTCGCAACGTCTTTTGACTCTTCGCGATATTTTTCGAGCTCCGGTTTCAAAAGGTCTGCGGGACGACAAGTTATAACGTCTTCGTCGCCGATTGCTTTCTTTCTTACCTCCTCGTTTACTTCGCCGGGGAGCTGACCGTATTCACCCTTTAAAATACCCTTAGACTCTTTTGTTATCATCTTGTAACGCTCACCAATAAGTACGTTTAAAACGGCCTGTGTGCCCACAATTTGGCTTGTGGGAGTTACAAGAGGCGGATAACCGAAATCTTTTCTTACTCTCGGAACTTCCGCGAGAACGTCATAGAGTTTATCTTCTGCGTTATTGTCTTTGAGCTGGCCCATAAGATTTGAGAGCATTCCGCCGGGAACCTGGTAAAGAAGAGTGTTGGAGTCAACATTTAACACCTTGGGATCAAGGTCGCCTCTGTCTTTAAGGTCTGCGGCAACTTTTCTGAAGTGCGCCGCCGCTTTGCTCATTTTGTTAAGGTCTAATCCAGTGTCGCGCTCAGTGCCGGCAAGGGTTGCCACGAGCGACTCGGTTGCCGGGTTACTTGTGCCGTTTGCCAAAGGCGAAAGTGCGCAGTCTACTATATCGACGCCTGCTTTTGCCGCCATGAGGTTTGTCATGTCGCCGATACCTGCGGTGTTGTGAGTGTGAAGATGTATCGGAACGCCCACGTTTTCTTTGAGCTTTTTCACAAGGCTGTATGCATCGTAGGGCAAAAGAAGGTTTGCCATATCCTTTATACAAATTGTATCGGCGCCCATCTTTTCAAGTGTGCACGCAAGCTTCACAAAATAATCTTCGTTGTGAACAGGGCTTGTGGTATAGCTTATTGCCGCTTCGCACATTCCGCCGTACTCTTTTACGAACTTAATTGCGGCTTCCAAGTTTCTCGGGTCGTTGAGCGCGTCAAAAACTCTTACAACGTCTATGCCGTTTTCTATTGACTTTTTGCAAAACGCTTCAACAACGTCATCTGCATAATGCTTGTAACCGAGGATATTCTGACCTCTGAAAAGCATTTGGAGCTTTGTATTTGGCATATGCTTTTTAATTGTGCGTAGACGCTCCCAGGGATCTTCGTTCAAAAATCTCATGCAAGCATCAAATGTTGCTCCGCCCCAGCACTCAAGCGACCAATAACCGATACTGTCGAGGGTTTCCAAAGCGGGAATCATATCCTCAATTCTCATTCTTGTTTTTGCCTGTGACTGGTGTGCGTCACGAAGGATTGTATCTGTAATGTATAATTTTGACATATTCTTTCTCCTTATTTAGCAAGCATTGCGATAAGCGCGCCTGCCGCAATCGCAGAACCGATAACACCCGCAACATTCGGGCCCATAGCATGCATGAGAAGGAAGTTGCCCGGGTTTTCTTCCTGACCTACCTTCTGAGAAACTCTTGCCGCCATGGGAACAGCCGAAACGCCGGCAGAACCGATAAGCGGATTGATTTTATCTTTGAGGAAGAGGTTCATGAATTTAGCAAGCAATACGCCGCAAGCGGTAGCAACACCGAAAGCAACAACGCCCATTACTATAATCTTAATAGTCTGGAGACTGATAAATGTTGTTGCGGTAGCCGTAGCACCTACGGAAATTCCCAAAAATACGGTAACGATATTCATAAGTTCGTTTTGAACTGTTTTTGAAAGTCTGTCGCAAACGCCGCTTTCTTTTAAGAGGTTACCGAGCATGAGGCATCCCACGAGAGCCGCCGCAGAGGGTACCAAAAGTGCTACAAATACGGTAACGATTATCGGGAACACAACCTTTTCAACCTTGGAAACGGGTCTTAACTCTTTCATAACTATGCTACGCTCTTTCTTGGTGGTAAGAGCCTTCATGATAGGCGGCTGAATTACCGGAACAAGAGCCATGTATGAATATGCCGCAACCGCAATAGGTCCTAAAAGTTCAGGCGCCAAAAGCGTTGTGGTAAATATCGCCGTGGGGCCATCGGCACCGCCAATGATACCGATTGAAGCCGCCTGCTGAGGAGTAAATCCAAGGTAATATGCGCCGAGATACGTTGCAAAAATACCTACCTGAGCCGCCGCACCGAGGAGCAAGCTCTTGGGGTTTGCAATAAGAGGACCAAAGTCCGTCATAGCGCCTACGCCTACGAATATGAGGCAGGGGTATATTCCGAGCTTAACGCCGAGATACAAATAGTCTATAAGACCGGGAGTTATCGCATTTGTAGCTTTAAACAAATCCCAGTGAACATGACCGTCGGCAAAGAGCTCTTCATGGAACATATCCGCACCGGCAAGGTTTGTAAGAAGCATACCGAAAGCTATCGGCAAGAGCAAAAGAGGCTCAAACTGCTTTACAATAGCAAGATACATAAGCACGCAAGCTATAAGTATCATAACCAAAGACTGCCAATTTGTCATTGAAAAGCCTGTTTGCTTTAAAAAGTTTACAACAGCTTCAAGTTTTGTAGTCTTATCGCCGGCAAGAATGTCGTCATATGTAGCTTCAACCGTAGTTCTTGCCTTTTCGATTGACTCATCGCTAAGCTCGCTTGTGGGATATTCCACAGACGTGATTTTACAATTTACAACCGGAAGGTTGTTTTTGTCGTATTTTTCAACATTTACATTTAAGTTAAACACTTGCTCCGCGCCGGCTTCAAGCTGGAAACCGCCGAGGTCTGCATTAGACATGCCGTTTGCGGCAACGATAGATATTCCTTCACATTCGATACTGCAACTGTCTACATACATAAGAGCTTTTCTCTTGTTTGCAACAACAATTTTGAGCTTATAAATTCCCTTGTCGTCTGTTTTGTCAAGAGAAGCGGATTTTACATAAACCGACTCGTCTTGTTTAGCCTTGGGTGCCGCAAAGCACGTTAGGCTCGAAAAGGCAATCAAAGCAAGAAGAAAAGCGCAAACTATTCTCTTGAATTTCATTTTAATATCATTCCTTTCCGACAGATTGATTAGTTAAGTGTGCAAAGAACGGTGCCGTTTGATACTGCCGCGCCGTTTTCAACACAAACCGATGTAACAACGCCGTCTGCCGGAGCCATGATTTCGTTTTCCATTTTCATAGCTTCCAAAATAAAGAGAACCTGACCTGCTTTTACAGCATCACCGTTTTTAACGTTTACTGAAAGGATTGTACCCTGCATGGGAGCGGCAATTGTTTTGCCCTCGCCGGGTGCCGCCGCGGGAGTTGCTGTGGGAGCATCTTTTGGAGCCTGCGCTTTTGCCGCCTGAGCCTCAGCATCGGACATAAGTTCTACCGAAATTGCATATTCTGTACCGTTTACATTAACCTTATAAGTTTTCATAGTAAATTACTCCTTTTAATGATTTAAAGTTTTTTGAAAGATGTTACTTTGATACTGCTTACATCTGTGCCAATTTCTTCGGCAATTACCGCACAAGAAGCGGCGATTATTTCCTGCTTGTTTGCAATATCCGCCGAATTTGACGAAATATTTACGGGTTTGGCAGTCTCAGCCGACTCTTTAATGCCGATATTTTTGCAAATAGAACCCATAAGCATGGTTATGAAAATCAAGCATATAAGACCGAAAAATACCGTTCCTATTCCCATTGCGCAAACGAATAAATTTGACATGAGGTTTCCTCCTTTCGATATTAGGTCATATAATTCAATATCGGCGCGCTTAAACGAACATATTAGGCGTGTCGATACTACAACTTTACCCTTGTTTTAATATTTCTACATAAACCCTTTTTTTCCTTTATTTTATTTTAACAATTTGAAACGAAATATCCATCTAAATTTAGGTAATATTTCCAAGCGCCGAAATCGGGCATTTCATTTTCGAAATCACCCACAGATTTAAAGCGAAGCGCGGGCGCCAATTTCTCATCTTCAAAGCCGTTTGTAACGGCATAGCGAACACCTTTTAAATCAACAGCGTTGAGCATTGATTTTACAAGGCCGTACTCCATGTCGAAACTTTTAAATTCATCTTTCATGCATATTTCTTCTAAAACAACAAATTTGTCGAAAAAACGCATTATTCCCAAGCCCAAAAGCTCGCCGCGCTCTCTTACCGTCATAACGGAAAAAGAATCGTTCGGCGCTTTTTTCATCTCCGAGAGTGCCTCAGCGGGGTTTTCCTCGATTTTTATGGTAATCACGGTTCTACCTTCCTTCAAAAATATTTTTAATTTCCGCATCGGTAAGGTGCCGCCAATGACCGAGCGGGAGCGTTCCGAGCTTCAAACTTCCTATTGACAATCGCTTCAATTGAAGCACGGGGTGACCCACTGCCATGCACATTTTCCTCACCTGACGGTTTCTTCCCTCATGAATTGTGATGTGAAGCACGCTCGAATTTGATTTATGAGCAACAATTTCAACCTTTGCGGGCGCGGTACGTCTGCCGTCCACCATTACGCCGCGTTCAAGCATTTCAGCCTCTTTATGCGTAACTATGCCCTTTGCTTTTGCCTCATAGCACTTTTTCGTGCCGTGAGCGGGGTGAGTTACGCGGTAGGTAAAATCGCCGTCGTTTGTCATGAGAAGAAGGCCTTCGGTATCCATGTCGAGCCTTCCCACGGGGTAAATTCTCTCCTTTATATCCTTTACATAGTTCATCACGGTTTCTCTGCCACGTTGGTCGGTAACGGTAGACAAGCAACCAACCGGTTTGTTCAGCATAATATAAATCTTTTTGTGTTCAAGGCAAACTTTCTTGCCGTCTAAGGTAACAAAGTCGCCGTCCGACACTTTTGTTCCGAGCTCGGTTACAACATTGCCGTTTACGCAAACTCTGCCCTCTTCTATTATTTTTTCGGCACCGCGCCTTGATGCGGCACTGCACATTGCAAGATATTTTTGCAATCTCATTTCTTCCATCGTATCACCTCTGTATCGTGATAATTTTACAACATTTCCCGATAAAATTCAAGAGCTTATCGAAAAGAAATACAAGATAGGACAACAAATACACATTCTTTGAGGACATATATTGTGATACAATTGATGGGTGACAAATAAAAAAGAAAATAGACTCCAAATATGATATAATGTTAATAACGACAAAAACATGTATCAAAAAGGAGCTATTTTCTTATAAACAACATTATAGCATCAGAAGCAAAGTTTCGTCAACGTGTAATTAAATATTCGTATAAGCATGGAGTAGCAAATGCAAGTATACGATTTCACTGATGCCGAAATGCAATATATGAGTGGCGAGCAAGATATGACGGAAAGCTATCATTGTTTGAAGAAATGCTTGAAAAATGCAGTATAAAGTATCACAGGATAAGAGTGGCAACACCAAGACACAATGGTAAAGTAGAACGACAACATAGAACTAACGAAAAGAGATTTTACAAGAAAATGAAAATGTACAATCTTGCTGACGGTAAAAAACAACTTGAAAAATACAACAAAAACTCAAATAACATACCTAAAATATGTTTGGGATTTCTGACACCTAATGAGATGCTGAATAAGTATTTAAGTGTGATGTAAGGTAGCTAAGGGCTTAAGCAAAGTATTGCTTAACGCCCTGTAAATATTATATCATAGTGCTTTGTCAAGGTAAGACCAAGAAATACTTCCACCTTGACAATAAGAAATTGGGAGCAATACTTTTTACTTTTTAGAAAAGTGTCACCCATCATTGACAATTGTACAACATCACCCACCATATCCCGAAAAAAACTCTTGCATTTTATCTCAATCTGTGATACAATATATTTATAATTTAAAAACACGGGAGCTTGCATACAAGCTGAGAGGAAGGTTTGCCCTTCGACCGATTACCTGATTTGGATAATGCCAACGTAGGGAAATATTGCGGATATTGCTGTATTCATATATTCGGAAGCTACTCTAAATCGGGGTGGCTTCCGTTTTTTTGTTTGGGAGTGATGAAAATAGTTAAGGTAAACGGAAAAGAAACAAATTTCGACGGAAAATGCGTTTTGGAATGTTTGGAGCTTTTAGGATTTGACAAAAGAGCGGTAGCCGTGGAAAAAAACGGAGAAATCGTGGCGAGGGTAACATATGAGAAAACCTTTTTCAAAAACGGCGACACCGCTGAAATAGTAAACTTCGTGGGAGGTGGCTGATACGAATATCAAAAAGCAATGGGAAAGCACCCTTATTTTCCGACACGGAAAAGATGCGCAAAAAGCGTTTTCCGAGGCATGCGTTGCAGTTTGCGGTCTTGGTGGATTAGGCTCGGCCGTGGCAACTCTCCTTGCGAGGTGCGGCATAGGCAAACTTCTATTAATAGACTTTGACCGCGTGGAAATATCAAACATTCACCGCCAACAATACAAATTGTCGCAAAGAGGAATGTTTAAAACCGATGCGCTTTTTGAAAATTTAAAGGAAATTAACCCCTTTATAACCGTAGAAAAGCACAACGCGCGCCTAATCGAAAGCAACGCCGCCCAACTTTTAAAAGATGCAAATATCGTGGCAGAGGCCTTTGACAACGCCGAAAGCAAAGCTCTTCTTGCAAATATCGTGCTCGAAAGCATGGGTGAAAAATATCTTGTGGCATCTTCGGGAATGGCGGGTTTCGGCAACCCGAACGCCATAAGAACCGAAAAAATTACCGAAAACTTCTACCTTTGCGGTGACAGAGAAAGCGACATCAACACTGAAAAAACTCTTGTTTCAACAAGGGTCATGATTTGCGCCGCCCACCAGGCGCACGCAGTGATTACCATTTTAAGAAAGGATGCCTAAAATGACTGACGACAAATTAATTTTAGGAAACCGGGAATTCAATTCCCGCTTTATTCTCGGCTCGGGAAAATATTCAATGAACCTCATAGAAGCGGCTGTAAAAGATGCCGGCGCGCAAATGGTAACTCTTGCCATTCGCCGCGCAAACACAAGCGAAAACATAATAGAACACATACCCAAAGACGTTACACTTATTCCGAACACAAGCGGCGCAAGAGATGCAAAAGAGGCTCTTCGTTTGGCGCGGCTCGCTCGTGAGCTGGGATGCGGGGATTTTATAAAAATTGAGATAATGCGCGACTCAAAATATCTTCTGCCCGACAACAGTGAAACCGTAAAAGCCACATATCTCCTGGCGAGCGAAGGCTTTTTGCCTCTTGCGTATATGTACCCAGATTTATACACCGCGCGCGACCTCGAAAAAGCCGGAGCGTCGGCAATTATGCCTCTCGGAGCGCCCATAGGCTCAAACAAGGGACTTTTAACAAAAGATTTTATTCAAATAATAATTGACGAAACTTCTCTTCCGGTAATAGTTGATGCCGGCATCGGCAAGCCGTCGCAGGCCTGCGAGGCAATGGAAATGGGAGCGGCGGCGGTAATGGCAAACACGGCGCTTGCCACGTCTTGCAATTTGCCGCTTATGGCAAGTGCGTTTAAAAACGCAATAGAAGCGGGAAGAAAGGCCTACCTTGCGGGTTTGGGGCGCGTAATCGCCCGCGGAGCGGAAGCCACCGACCCGCTGACAGGATTTTTGGATTAGGAGGTGCTCTGTGAACAGTCAATTTTTAACCGACGAAAGCCACCTTTCACCAAAATCGCTTGAAAAAAAACATCGTATTGAAAACGAACCGTCTTTTCGAAAAAGCATTTTCGAATACGAAGACGGCATGGAAAACATAAATTCCGATATTTCCGAAAAAGTTCTCGGCGCTTTGAGCGAATTCAATCCCGAAAAATACACCGAAAGTGACGTAAAACGGGCGCTTTCTTCCGAGAAGTGCACCGTTGAAGATTTTAAATCATTGCTCTCGCCCGCCGCTGATAATTTTACGAAAGAAACAGCACTTCGCGCAAAATCCGAAACAGCGCGTCGATTTGGAAACAGCGTGTACATTTTCACACCGCTCTACATTGCCAACTTTTGCGACAACTACTGCGTATATTGCGGATTTAACCGCTACAACAACATACGTCGCATGAAGCTCGATTTTTCGCAAATAGAAAAAGAAATGGAGCTTATTGCCCAAAACAAAATAGAAGAAGTTTTGCTTTTAACCGGTGAAAGCCACGTAAAAAGCGACATTGAGTACATAGGCAAGGCAGTTGAAATATCAAAAAAGTATTTTAGATCCACCGGAATTGAAATTTACCCGGTAAATACAAGCGAATATCACTATCTTCACGAATGCGGGGCGGATTTTGTAACGGTTTTTCAAGAAACTTACGACCTTAAAAGATACGAAGAATTACACCTCGACGGCAAAAAGCGTGTGTGGCCCTATCGCTTTGATGCGCAAGAGCGAGCGCTCCTCGGCGGAATGAGAGGGGTTTCTTTTTCAGCGCTTTTGGGACTTTCCGATTTCAGAAAAGATGCCTTTGCAAGCGCAATGCACCTTTACTTTTTGCAAAAGAAATATCCCCATGCCGAAATGTCGCTTTCTTGCCCCAGATTAAGGCCTATTGCAAACAACAGCAAAATAACATCACAGGGCATCGACAAAAAACAGCTTTTGAGAATTCTTTGCGCTTACAGAATATTTTTGCCGTATGCGGGAATTACCGTTTCCTCAAGAGAGAGCGCAAAGTTCAGAAACGGCATCGTAAAAATCGCCGCAACAAAGGTTTCCGCCGGTGTTTCCACTGGTGTCGGCGAAAGGCAAAACAAGAGAAGCTGCGGCGATGGGCAATTTGAAATTTCAGATGAAAGAAGCCTAGGACAAATATATGCCGACCTTGAAAATGCCGGGCTTCAACCCGTTTTAAACGAAGAAATTTATCTGTGAGGTGAAAAATGAAAAATTTCGACTCTTCATTATATTTCATAACAGACAGCACGGGATTTTCCGAAGAAGAATTTTTATTCCGCGTTGAAAAAGGCTTGCAAGGCGGAGCAACACTTCTTCAGCTCCGCGAAAAAAATAAAAGCACACGGGAATATATTTCCCTCGCAATACAAGTTAAAAAAATTGCCGACGAATACCACGTGCCGCTTATTATAGACGATCGCGCCGACGTCGCTCTTGCCGCAGATGCCGCTGGCGTTCACTTGGGAAGAGATGACATGCCCATCGACCTCGCAAGAAAAATTATAGGGAGCGAAAAAATAATCGGCGCCACGGCAAAAACAGTCAGCACGGCAATTGATGCTTACAATTCGGGCGCGGATTACCTGGGCGTAGGAGCGATTTTTAAAACTACCACAAAGGTTAAAACTGTTATCACGTCAACTAATACTTTGCGTGAAATATGCCGCGCCGTTCCGATACCGGTAAATGCAATCGGCGGGTTAAACTCGGAAAACATCGGCATTTTGCAAGGTATACCCATAGCGGGAATTTGCGTTGTATCGGCAGTAATGAAAGCAAAAGACCCTAAAGCAGCAGTGGAAAATTTATTAATATCAAGGAGAAAACATCTATGAAAACAGTACTTTCAATAGCCGGAACCGACCCCGTTGGCGGCGCGGGAATTCAAGCGGACATAAAAACAATTACAATGAACGGCGCCTATGCAATGAGCGCAGTAACTTCCCTCGTTGCACAAAACACACTCGGCGTAAAAGACGTTTTGGACGTACCTGCCGACTTTTTAAAAAAAGAGCTCGATTGCGTTTTTGAAGACATATTTCCCGACAGTATTAAAATCGGCATGGTATCTTCAACGCCCCTTATACAAGTTATCGCAAACACGCTGAAACACTTTAACGCAGAAAACATAGTTACAGACCCGGTAATGGTGGCAACAAGCGGCTCGTCACTTATAAAGAGCGATGCCGTGCAGACAATGGCAAAATGCCTTTTTCCGCTTTCGAAAATTATCACGCCCAACATTCCCGAAGCCGAAGCTCTTTCCGAAATGGACATAAAAGACGAAAAAGACATGATTTTGTCGGCTGAAAAATTAGAGAAAATTTACGGCTGTGCGGTGCTTGTAAAAGGCGGCCACAACATTAATGATGCCACGGACATTCTCGCTTTAAAAGGTGAAATTTACCGTTTTGAAGGCAAAAAAATCAACACGTCAAACACCCATGGCACCGGTTGCACCCTATCGAGTGCAATTGCCGCAAATCTCGCAAAAGGCTTGGCTCTTCCCGATGCCGTAGGGCGTGCAAAAGGCTACGTTTCAAAAGCTCTCAGGGCAAACCTCAACCTCGGAAAAGGCTCGGGGCCTTTGATGCATAATTTTATTCTTTTTTAAAACTATCCGAAAATTACCCTCTTGTTTGTAAACTTACCCACGGCAAGAAGGTAATTTTCTTTTTCCGTGTCACTTGCCGTAGCAAACTCGGGCGCCGCCTTACCGAGCGATGCGCACTTTGCTTCCCAAAAAGAATGGTAAGGCTCAATTTCAATGTGCGAAATATTTTCATATTTATTTGCCGTGTGGGCAATGCCTCTAAAATGTGCCTCTCTGTCGTTGCAACCTTTTATAATCGGGCATCTCAAAACGATTTGTTTTCCCATTTCATTCAAAAAAGATAAATTTTTTAAAATGAGCTCATTTCCCACGCCGGTGAATTTTTTGTGCAAATCAGGATTGGTTTCTTTGTAATCGAAAAGAAAACAATCTGTAT
>CAZSIY010000015.1:0-13442 GCA_964606825.1 uncultured Oscillospiraceae bacterium
GGGGAGCTGGCGCGTAGCGTCTGAGGGGATAAGAGCTCTTAAAACATCATCCCTCCCCTAAACGGGCAATACTGTCAACTTAAGAAAATGCAATGTCAAAATCATAAACTTTGAAAAATTTTTTTGGCTTAAGTTGACAGTATTGCCCCAACCGGGGGGGCAGACTTTACTTCGCCACATTTGTATGTTTTTCGAAGTAAATCGCATTTGTACGCCGAGAGCATATCAAGCGAAATAAAAATTAATATACGCAAAAATTCCGCAAGACTTTCTTCAAGCCTTGCGGAATTTTTTTAATTACGCATTATCTTTATTTCTTATTTCCACTCTTCTGATTTTTCCGCTGATAGTTTTGGGTAATTCGTCCACAAATTCAACCACGCGCGGATATTTATAAGGAGCGGTATGTGTTTTAACATAAGTTTGGATTTCTTTTTTGAGCTCGTCCGACTTTTCTTTACCGTTTACAAGAACGATTGTGGCTTTTACCACCTGACCTCTTATCGGGTCGGGAACGGCGGTTATTGCACACTCAAGAACATAGGGAAGCTCCATGATTACGTTTTCTATCTCAAAGGGTCCTATACGGTAACCGGAAGATTTGATGACGTCGTCTATTCTTCCCACATACCAGAAATAGCCGTCTTCGTCTTTCCAAGCAAGGTCGCCTGTGTGATATTTGCCGTCGTGCCATGCTTTCTTTGTGTTTTCCTCGTCGCCGTAGTAGCAAGCAAAGAGGCCGCAGGGAACGTGGTCATCTGTGCAAACAACGATTTCGCCCGTTTCTCCTACGTCGGCGCTTGTGCCGTCGTCACGCACGATATCGATATCATACATGGGGCTGGGCTTGCCCATGGAGCCCGGCTTCGGAGTCATGCCGCGAAGATTTGCAACGGTAAGGGTGGTTTCCGTTTGACCGAAACCTTCCATAAGCTGAAGTCCGGTTGCCTTTTTCCACTGCTCGTAAACTTCGGGGTTTAACGCCTCGCCCGCGGTAGTGGAATACTCAATGCTCGAAAGGTCGTATTTTGACAAATCTTCTTTTATGAAGAAACGATACATTGTAGGCGGTGCGCAGAAAGTGGTGATATTGTATTGTGCAAACATCGGCAAAATGTCCTCAGCGCTGAAGCGGTCGAAATCATAAACGAACACTGCCGCTTCGCAGAGCCACTGACCGTAGAGTTTGCCCCAAAGAGCCTTTCCCCAACCGGTGTCGGAAATTGTAAAGTGAATACCGTCCGGGTTTACATTGTGCCAATATTTTGCGGTAATAAAGTGGCCGAGAGGGTATTTGTGGGTATGAGTAACAAGTTTGGGATATCCCGTAGTGCCCGAAGAGAAGAACATGAGCATGTCGTCGCTTCCCTTGGGTGAATTTTCATCTCTTGTGTAAACGTCACTGAAACGCGGCATTTCCTCGTTGAAATTGTGCCATCCGTCGCGCTCACCGTTTACGATAACTTTTATCTCAACACAAGGGCAATTTGCGGCGGCAAGGTCTGCCTGGTGGGCAACGTCGCCATCGGCTGTGCAAACAATCGCCTTTACATTGCCGGCTTTGAAGCGATAGTCAAAATCGTGCTCCAAAAGCTGATTTGTTGCGGGAATTACCACCGCGCCGATTTTATGAAGGGCAAGAATTGAGAACCAGAACTGATAGTGCCTTTTAAGCACGAGCATTACTCTATCGCCCTTTTTGATGCCGAGATTTTCAAAGTAATTTGCCGTCATGGAAGAATATTTGCTCATATCGGCAAAGGTAAATCGCTTTTCTTCTTTTTCGTTTGAAACGTAAATCATAGCCGTTTTATCGGGGCATTTTTCGGCAAGCGCATCTACGCAGTCAAAAGCAAAGTTGAAGTTATCCTCGTTTTTAAAAGATATTTTTTGAAGTCTGCCCTTGTCGTCTTTTTCGGTGCTTACAAACTTTTTGTAAACAGCGGTTGAAGGCTGTGCCTCGCGAGAAGTTACACTTCTTTCGGGTCCTAAATATTCGCCCGGAGCAAAGCCGTCTTCCGCGTGCATAACGATGGCGTAAATTTCAACGTCTTCACCGTCCATCGCCGCAAGAGCGTGAGGCTTCGTACTACTGTAATAGATGCTGTCGCCGGGTTCCAAAATTTCGCAGTTATCGCCGATCCAAGCTTTCATTCTTCCCTTTATAACGATATCCATTTCCTGGCCATTATGTTGAGAGTAGTGAGGATTTTTTAGGTCGTCCTCGCTGTACGGAATTTTTACCCAGAAAGGCTCCGAAATTTTGTTTTTAAACAGAGAAGCCAAGTTTTTGTATGTATATCCGGTGCGGCGGGTAATGGGAAGGCCGGCACCTTTTTTGGTAAGCTCGTAGCCGGTGAGCGTGGGGCTGGAACCTTTTAAAAGGTCGGTGGGATCTACGTTGAACGCTCTTGCGCACTTGTAGATAAAGGTAAAGTTAAAGTCTCTTTTGCCACTTTCAAATTCATTGTAGTCGCTTGTGCTCACGCCGGTCTTTTCTGCCATTTCGTCAACGGAAAAGCCGAGAAGCTCTCTCGTTTGTCTTATTCGCTGTGCAACCTCCATAAGCTCAAGCATTTCGGGTGAGTTTTCAAAAGTTTTTTTCTCCATAATTATCCTCCTCAAGCAGATGTTTTTGTGTGACGGAATTTTCGTTTTAAAAACAAAAAATTCCGCCCCAAAGATTTTCTTTGAGACGGAATTGAAATTCCGCGGTACCACTCAAATTGCACAAGCGTTAAACTTATGCCACTCGCAGGCTCAAACAAGCCCTCTGCACTTACGCTGCAGTCATCGGGATACGCCTACACCGCAAGGGTTCGGCAATCCGGCTCGGAAGTGATGGGCCATTGGAATGCATTGCTATTGGCTCGCAGCAACCGCCAACTCTCTTAAAACTTTGCAAACCGACCGTCTTCGTCACAGCCTTTTAAAATTCAATTTTCTAAATGATAACACACCGAAAACAAATTGTCAAGTACTTTTTTAAATTTTTTCAAAAATTACAATTTTGCGCAAATAAAACTCGGCATTTTGGTTTAATTTGAAAGCGAAATATTTGCTTTGAAAATACTTTAAATATCCAGCTGCATATTTGATATTTAATTCGGAATTTTCTAACGCCTTTTCTCTTGCCATTAACGACTCCTATAAAAGAAATGTTCAAGCCGCCATTTTTGGATGACAGAGTTAGCATACACATACCAATTCAATCCATCTCTTGCCGGATTTTCCGATATAAATCTTCCGAGTTCCGGGTCATAATATCGGTTTATTAGGTAGGTAAGAGCTTTTTCGTCATCGAAATACTCCCCACAATATTCAAACGGGTTTTCGCTCTTTTCGGTATCTTTCAGCTTATTGCAGAAAGCGTCGTAGGTATATTTGCTTTTTCCGCTATCGGACAAAACATCGCCTTTATAGGACGTAATGTATCTGTTTGTATTGCCGGATTTATCTTTAAAAAGTTCTAATCCGTTACCGAATACATAGATATTTTTATCTCTGGTTTGATCTGCGTCCAATACAACATTTGCGCCGTCGCATACATGTTCCACGGTATTTACTCCGCTTGGCGTTTCAACGCTCTTTTTCCTTCTTAAGTTATCACCGTCATACTCATACACGGCGGTTACATCGCCCGAAGTGTATTTTGAAAGTTGGTTGAAAACGTCGTATTCAAAAGTTTTTTCGGTTATGCAGTCTTTTGAATTTGTTTTTAAAGTATTCAAAGCACAAAACCTTTTTCGGCTTTGTGCTTTAGAGTAATTTGTTTTATTTTTCGATTGCCTTATCGTATATGGCATACACTTCTTGAGAAGGTTTTTTATCTATGAGGCTTACAACCACTGCGAACAAGAGGCTTGCCGCAAATCCGGGGATAATTTCATATATTCCCGTGGAAGTTGCAAAACAGATATACCAAATTATATCCGCAACAGCTCCTGCAACGATGCCCGCAACGGCGCCTTTATATGTAAATCGTCTCCAGAACAGCGAGAGAAGAACCACAGGGCCGAAAGCCGAGCCGAACAGCGCCCAAGCGTTACTTACAAGGTTCATTATAGCCTTTGCGCCGCTGCCCTTACTGCTTGCTATTAAAAACGCAACGGCGGAAACCACGAGAACAACAACTCTTCCCACCATGAGGATTTCTTTTTCGGAAGCGTTTTTCCTGAAAATGGGTTTATATATATCGCTTGTAAACGACGACGACGCCACAAGGAGCTGGGAATCTGCCGTAGACATTGAAGCCGCGATTATTGCCGCGAGTAAAAGTCCTGCGATAAACGCCGGGAAAAGAGTTCTCGCAAGTTGGATAAACACTGTTTCCTGGAGGCCGTTTTCAAGAATATATTTTGAGAAAAGAACGTCGGTTCCTTTGAAATTTATGTTTATAACTCTTCCGAAATATGCAATTCCGATTGCCGCGGTAAGCGCCAAAACAACCCACACAATTGCAACAACAGCGGATTTTTTTACCATTTCGGGTTTCTCGATTGACATAAAGCGAACGAGAATGTGCGGCATGCCGAAATAGCCGAGACCCCAGGCAAGACCCGAAACGATTTCTTTGGGAGATGCCGTAAAGAAACTGGGAATAAACTTATACGCTTCGCCCGTTTGCGTGTTTGTAACGGTTTTTGATATGAGCGAAAGGTCGGTTTCTTTGAAAAATATTATCACAATCGGCACGGCAAGAAGTGCCACGAGCATGAGCATACCCTGGAAAAAGTCTGTCCAGCAAACGGCTTTGAAACCGCCGAGGAAAGTGTATGCGATAAGAATTGCCGCAAAGATAACCATTTCTGTCTTAAGCGAAAGTTGAGGTATGAGCTGATGAAAAACCGTAGCTCCCGCGGAAAATCCCGATGCGACGTAAATTGTGAAACTTATTAAAAACACAATCGCACATATGATTTTAAGAGCGGGGCTTGTGCTTTTAAATCTGTTTGAAAGGTATTGCGGCATTGTGATTGAGTCGTCTGCCGCTTCGGAGAATTTTCTGAGCCTTTTTGCGACCAAAATCCAGTTGAGCGATGTTCCTAGGGCAAGGCCTATGCCTATCCAAGCCTGGCCGAAACCGAACGCCATTATACTGCCGGGAAGGCCCATCAAAAGCCAGGCGCTCATGTCGGACGCTTGCGCGCTCATTGCTGTGACCCAAGGTCCCATTTGACGGTTGCCGAGAAAATACTCTTTTTCGCCGCCGGATTTCGTTGCGAAAAAGAAATACAAGCCTATTCCGAGCATTGCAACGAAATAGAGAATAAATGCAAATAATTCCATTATACTAACCCCTTTGTAATGATGTGTAACAATATAAACCAGTATACCATAATTTCTCAAAAAAAGCAAGCAATTTGCCCACAAAAAAAGAAACAATTGCCCATATTGCGCAGTACTTAAACATCATTGACTTTTAAAAGATAATTGTGTATAATTAATAAAAAACGAAAGGCGGTTGTTTTATGAACGAAACAGCAATGGATTACATAGAAAAAAACTTTGAAAGATGCGTAAGAAACATCACAAAGGACAAAGGAACCCTTATAGGTCTTCCTTATCCCTACACTGTGCCTTCCATGGAAGCATTTGACGAAATATATTACTGGGATACATATTTTACAAATGTGGGACTTATACTTTTGGGCAAAGCCTCTCTTGCGAAAAATAATGTAGACAACATGCTTTATCTTGTAGATAAATTCGGTTTTATGCCAAACGGCAACAGAACTCACTTTTTAAGCAATTCTCAGCCGCCTTTTCTATCGGAAATGGTAAAAGACATCTATGCTCATTTTAAAGATAAAGTTTGGCTTGCGGGCGCATATTTCGCGCTTGCAAAAGAATATAAATTTTGGATGAGCGAGAGAATTAGTCCTTTGTGTTTAAATCGCTACGCCCCCTCGATTATTCCCGAACGCATAGAAGACTGCAAAAAATACTACGTCAAAAGGCTCGGAATAAAAGAGGGAATAGATACTTCCGATATTGCCCGCCACGGAATTGCCGTATGCGAGAGCGGATGGGATATGACGCCGCGCTGGGATTTTGAAGCATACAACTTCGCGCCGATTGACTTAAATTCACTTATGTACGGATTTGAAAACAACATGGAGTATTTTGCCGAAATTTTGGAAAACGGCGATGCTCCAATATGGAAACAGCGCGCCGGAAAGCGAATTGGCCTCATGAACCAATACCTTTTAAACGAAAAAAATATTTTCAGCGACTACAACTTTGTAAGCGGAAAATTCGGAAAAGTATTCTCCACAGCATCGTATTACGCAATGTTCAACCGCGTTGCCACTGAAAAGCAAGCCGAGGTACTTGTTGGAAACTTAGGCCGCCTTGAAGAGGAATACGGCGTTGCAACATGCGAGAAAAACGAATTGGGAAACAATTACCAATGGGATTACCCGAACGGCTGGGCATGCCAGCAGTACATAGTTATCCGCGCGCTTGAAAACTACGGGTACGTTAAAGAGGCAAAGCGCATTGCGGAAAAATATGTAACGCTAACGGAAAAAGTTTTCGAAAAAACGCATAATTTCTGGGAAAAGTACAACGTTGCGGAAGGAAACATAAACGTTAGCAACGAATATGAAATGCCCACAATGCTCGGTTGGAGCGCGGGGATTTATGTTTACGCAAAAGAGTTTTTAAAAGATTAATTGTCAAAAAAACACAATATATAAAATTAGTTTAGTACGATATAAACAAATGCAAAATAAAATATTTGAATTGAAGAGGATTTTGTGATAAAATAATCTTTAACATATAATTCGGCGTGTTTTTAAAACTTACACACCATCATATCAAACAGGAAGGATTGATAAAAATGGCAAAGAAAAATTTAGACTGGGGCAACCTCAGCTTCGGTTACATGGAAACGGATTACAGATACATTTCCGATTTTAAAGACGGAAAATGGGATGACGGCAAGCTCAGCAAAGACAGCACCGTTGTTTTAAACGAATGTGCCGGCGTTTTGCAATATGCTCAAACATGCTTTGAGGGCATGAAAGCCTACACCACCGAAAACGGCGAAACCGTTGTTTTCCGTCCCGACTTAAACGCGGAAAGAATGGCAGACTCTTGCAAAAGACTCGAAATGCCCGTATTTCCCGTAGAGAGATTTTTGGATGCTGTTGAAAAAGTTGTAAAGGCAAACGAAGACTTCGTGCCCCCTTACGGAAGCGGCGCAACTCTTTATTTAAGACCTTATATGTTCGGAACGAACGCTGTAATCGGCGTAAAACCCGCCGACGAATACCAGTTCAGAATTTTGGCAACGCCGGTAGGCCCCTACTTTAAAGGCGGTATAAAGCCTCTTACGATTAAAGTTTGCGATTTCGACCGCGCCGCACCTTGCGGAACAGGCCACGTAAAAGCAGGTCTTAACTACGCAATGAGCCTCCACGCAATAGTTACGGCTCACAAAGAGGGCTACGACGAGAACATGTATCTCGACGCAAAAACACGCACAAAGGTTGAAGAAACAGGCGGAGCAAACTTCATCTTCGTAACAAAAGACGGCAAGGTGGTAACGCCCAAATCTCCCACAATCCTTCCCTCGATTACAAGAAGATCACTTCTTTACGTTGCAAAAGAGTACTTAGGTCTCGATGCCGAAGAGAGAGAAGTTGAATTTGAGGAAGTAAAAGACATGGCAGAGTGCGGTCTTTGCGGAACGGCGGCTGTAATTTCCCCGGTCGGAAAAATCGTTGACCACGGAAAAGAAATTTGCCTTCCCAGCGGCATGAACGAAATGGGTCCTGTAACCAAAAAGCTTTACGACACACTCACAGGTATTCAAATGGGACGTATTGAAGCGCCCAAAGGCTGGATAAAAGTTATAAAATAAGGTGTTTTTATGAAACAAAAGCGACTTGTAACCGTTCAAGACATATCGTGTTTCGGAAAATGCTCCCTTGGTGCGGCAATGCCCATAATTTCCGCGTTTGGCATAGAAACGGTTGTTCTTCCCACAGCGGTGCTCTCCACCCACACGGGAGGTTTTGAGGGTTACACATTTAAAGACATGACCGACGAAATGCCGAAAATTTTAAACCACTGGAAAAAGCTGGGCATTGAGTTTGACGCGATGTACTCGGGATATTTCGGGAAAAGCGAACAGCTTGAGATAGCAAAAAACTTTTTTCACGATTTTAAAAATGACGAAACCCTCATTTTCATAGACCCTGTAATGGGCGACGAGGGCAGACTCTACGCGGGTTTTGACGGCGAATTTGTAAAAAAGATGCGCGCGTTTTGCTCCGAGGCGGACGTTATTACCCCAAACCTCACCGAGGCGGCATTTCTCACGGAAAGCACCTTGCCTGACGAGTACGACGAAAGCTACATAAAAAACCTTGCCACATCACTTGCCGAAACCGGCGCAAAAGTAGTGGTGATAACGGGAGTTAATTTAGGCGACAAATCGGGCGCAATGTGCTATGACACAAAAAGCAAAGAATTTTTCTCCTGTTACCGCGAAAAAATAGAGGGCACGTTTTACGGCACCGGCGACATTTTCGCAAGCGTTCTTTGCGGAGCGCTCACAAGCGGCATGAAACTTGAAAAATCGCTTTGCACCGCGGTGGATTTCGTGCACGAGTCCATTACAAACACCCTCGACGAAAAGGAAAAATACGGTTACGGCGTAAAATTTGAGCAATCGCTTAAATTGATTACGAATATGATTGGATAAAAATTGTGTATAACAAAAGTGCGGAAGAATATAATAAAACATATCTTCCTCAATTTCGAAAAATTGTTCCGCCGTAGATTGACAAATTCAAAAACTTGTGGTAAATACATTCGAAGAGCGGGTGCGAGGGTAGCACCCGCCAAAAAGAAATTCCAACGGAAGATATGCCCTTGCGTTTAGACGCAAGGGTTTTTCTTTTTCGGAGATGTTTATTCTAAGCAAAAAACAACCGCGATACATTCGCCGATACGGCATATGTATCACGGTTGTTGCAATTTTGAGCGATTATAATTCTCATTCGTTTAACTTTAATTTTCTTTAAAAATTAACAGTTTTAGGTTCGCCCGCAAAAGATGAAAAAGTTGCGGTGGCATTTTTAAAGTAAAACACCTGAGTATTTCCGTCGTTTTCGTCGTACATATTACGAAGTTCGGGGTAAGCATCAAGCATGGATTTGCGAGCTTCAACTCTGTCGTCCTCTATCAATTCGCCGCAAATTCTAAGCCATGCGCCGTCTTTAAACGCGCATATTTCGGCTTTGGGGTTACTTAAAAGCTGGCGCGACACCGGTTTTACTTTTCCCGTTTGAATATAGAGCTTGCCGTCGAAAATGTGTGCCGTTCCGAACGGGCGCACTCTTGGCTGATTTTCTTCAACGGTTGCCAAATAATAAACATTGGCATCTTTTAAAAATTTGCATACTTCTTCCATAAGATAACCTCCTCTAATTCCTTTTGCAATACTCCCTGTCGAAGGATATTACGCAACAATAAGTTTCGCCGATATCTCTTTTAACGTCGGCGCATATTCTGTCGGAAATTTGTTTGTCCGACATTTTAAAGCTGTATGGCACGAGCACATCGAAGATAAGATTAGTGTGCGTTTTGCCGAATACTACGCGAAAATCGTGAAATGAAAGCTCTTCTTCGACGCCGCTTATAATCATTTTAACCTTTTCCCTGAGTGCGGTTACATTTTCGTCATCCACAACTATGGGGTCTAAATGAATTACAAGATGAATGGCGAGTTGCTGTTCAAAATCTCTTTCGATATTATCTATGATATCATGGCTTATGAGCACGTCCTCGGAGGCATCAACCTCGGCGTGAACCGTTGCATAAATGCGGTCGGGGCCGTAGTTGTGCACCATGAGGTCATGTATGCCCAAAACGCCGTCATAGCTTAATATTTTATCTTCAATCATTCCCACAAGCTCTATATCGGGCATTGTGCCGAGAAGCGGGTTAAGAGTTTCTTTTATAAGAGAAATTCCCGAATATATGATAAAAAGCGACACCGCCGCGCCCATAAATCCGTCGAGATTTAAGTTTGTAAGCCTTGAAACCACTGCCGAAAGAAGCACCGCAAGAGTGCTGAACACGTCGTTTATGCTGTCTTGAGCGGTTGCCTTTAAAACAGACGAATTTATTTTTTGAGCGATGTAGGTAAACATTTTGCTCATAAAAAGTTTCACTACCACGGAAAAGCAAAGCACGAAAATCACCGGAAAGCCGAAAAGCGTAGCTGTGGGGTGGATAATCTTTGCGGCAGACGAGCGCAAAAGTTCATAGCCGATAAAAAGAATTATTATAGACACGAGCATTGCCGCGATATATTCAATTCGCCTGTGGCCGTAGGGGTGCTCCTCATCTGCGGGTTTGTTCGACAATTTAAAACAGACGGTGGTTATAACCGACGACATTGCGTCGGAAAGGTTGTTTACGGCATCTGCCGTAATGGCAACGCTTTTAAAAACAAATCCTACCGCAACCTTTGTAACAAACAAAAGGATATTGCAAAAAATACCTATAAATCCTGCAAGCTGTCCGTGAGACTCGCGAACGGCGGAGGACTTTGTATCAGAGCTGTTTTTAATAAAAATTTTTATAATACTTTCAAACATGTTATCCTCACATATCACTGAGCAAACTGCGGTTTCTCGCAAGGTATTCTATGCCCGAATACACGGTAAAGAGCGTAGATACTGCCATTGAAACAAATCCAACTGCGGGGTAGCCGCAAATTTCGCAGGAAACGCTATCAAAAAGCATGGTTAAAATTATTGCCGCAATTTGAAGGGTGGTTTTTATTTTTCCCGTCATTATAGCCGCCATTACAATGCCTTTTGATGCGGCAACGGTTCTAAGGCCGGTTACGATAAATTCTCTTGCGATAATTATAACCGCCATGTATGCCGGCATTAAATCCAACTGCACAAAGCATATGAGCGCTGTGGACACCAAAAGTTTATCGGCAAGCGGGTCTAAAAACTTTCCAAAATCGGTAACAAGGCCGCGGCTTCTTGCGATGTGGCCGTCTATTCCGTCGGTTAGGGAAGCTATTGCAAACACAACAGCCGCCGCAATTGACGCATACTGCCAGCCAAAATAATTTCCGCACATAAGCACTGCCATAAACACGGGTATCAAACATATTCTTGCCAAGGTAATTTTATTCGGTAAATTCATCTTGCACCTCTCCCATTACATCATATTCATCTGTATTTAAAATTTTAATGCTTACAATTTCTCCCGCATCAAGCTCGCGGCCGCTGTAAATATAGGCGGTGCCGTCAACCTCGGGGGTGTCGGCGCTTGTTCTTCCTACGTAGCAATAGTTTTCCTCATCGTAGCCTTCGACTATTGCCTTTAGCGTAGTGCCTGTTTTTCTGCGGTTGTTTTCAAGGGATATTTCGCGCTGAACTTCCATAAGACTTTCAAGGCGAATTTGCTTTTCCGAGTCTGGAATTTGGTCTTTAAATTCGGCGGCGGGGGTCCCCTCTTCCTGCGAGTAGGCAAAAGCACCAACACGATCCAAGCGATATTCTTTCAAAAATTCTTTTAAGGTTTCAAAATCCTCTTGAGTTTCCCCGGGAAAGCCCACTATAAGCGACGTGCGAATGGTAATATCGGGGATTTTGCTTCTTATTTTTTTTACAAGGGCCTCAATATCGGCAAATCGGCTCTTTCTTCCCATGCGTTTTAGCACCGCGTCGCTCACGTGCTGTAAGGGCATGTCGAGATATTTCACAGCTTTGTCATTTGATGCTATTTCATCTATGAGCTCGTCGGTGATATTTTCGGGATAGCAATACTGGAGCCTTATCCACTCTATGCCCTCAATTTCGGAAATTTGCCTTATGAGGGAGTGAAGATTTGCGTTTTCAAGGTCTTTTCCGTAGCACGCAGTGTCTTGCGCAACAAGGATAACTTCCTTTACGCCCTCGGCGGCAAGCCTTTTTGCCTCGTTTAATATACTTTGAACGGGTCTACTGCGAAATTTTCCGCGGAGCTTGGGAATTATGCAATAAGTACAAAAATTATCGCAGCCGTCCGCAATTTTAAGGTACGCGCTGTGACGCGGGGTGGTGATTACGCGGGGAAGCTCGTAGTCCACGTCGCCGTCGGCACTGCCCACCGCATGATTTTTTACGCCGTTTTCGTAGTATTTATATATCACTTCGGCAATTCGCGCATAATCGGTTGTGCCGAGGACTATATCCACTTCGGGGAGCTCGTCGGCAATTTCTTCGCAATACCTTTGCGCAAGGCAGCCCGTTACCACCAAAAGCTCGCAATTTTTCTCCTTATACTGCGCCATTTCGAGAATTGTATTTACCGACTCTTCCTTGGCGCTGTCTATAAAGGCACAAGTGTTTACCACGATAATACCCGCTTCTTCCACGTTTGAAGTTATTTCAAAGCCTTCGCTTGCGAGTATTCCGAGCATGGTTTCGGTATCGGTAAGGTTTTTGGCGCAACCTAAGGATACAAAGCCTATTTTTTTATTCATTATACATATCATTCCTTTGTTGTCGGCAAATGGAAATTGCCTCGTTTATTACTCCGAAATCAAATCCGTGTGACGCCAAATAGCGCTGTGCGCGTTGAACGGCGCGCGGGTCGGAAAAATCGGCACCGTGGTACTTATTTGCCACGGCTTCGGCAAGGGTTTCGGCATCGGTTTTTTCCACATCTTGCATAACTTCTTCTATTATACTCCGGCTCACGCCTTTGAGTCCAAGCTCATAGCGAATTTTTCTTTCGCCCCAGAGCTTTTGAGCGGCGTATTCCAAAAAGAGCGCAGCATAGGCGTAATCGTCCAAATATCCCAGTGTTTCAAGCTCGTCGCAAACTATGTTTACGGCATCTAAATCATATCCGCTCCGTTTTAAAGAGTCGGTGAGCATTTTTCGGGTAACGTTTTTTCGCTCGAGGATATTCAACGCTTTTTCCTTTGCCTTTGCCGTTTGGGAAAGAAATAGGCATTTTTCAAGCTCTTCGTCGTCTAACTCCTTACCTTTTTTTATGCCGAGCAAAAACGCATCGGTTTCGTCAAGCGAGAAGGCATATTTGCCGTCTGTAAACACACTTACGCGCGTGGTGCAATTTTTCTGGGGGCACACGTCGGTTATTGTCATTTATTGTCACCGTTTGTGCTGTTTTCCTCATCAAGTTCAAGGTCGATAGTTTGCAAGCGCTCGTTAATTCTCTCTTTTCTTTCGTTTTCCAGGCGCTCCTTTTCGACACGTTCTTCCTGAATTTTTTCCATGATTTTTACGTAGATATCATCGGTAATCTCGGGGTGTTCTTTTAAGAACTCTTTTGCTTTGTCACGGCCCTGACCTATTTTTTCGTCGTTATACGAATACCAAGCGCCGCCTTTTTTTACAACGCCGTATGTAACGCCTACGTCTAAAACGTTACCTTCTTTGGAAATTCCCTCG
>CAZSIY010000016.1:0-13186 GCA_964606825.1 uncultured Oscillospiraceae bacterium
GTTGAGCAGACTTGAACTGCCGACCTCTTCCTTACCAAGGAAGTGCTCTACCTGCTGAGCTACAACAGCACAACAACATCAGCTATTATAACACATTTTTTTCGGTTTGTCTATACCTATTTTGAAATTTTTTTAATTTTTTGCATCATTTTTCAAAATTTCTTCGTTTTCGGCGCCTTTATTGTGCTTTATAGAAGAAATATCTTCCGTTAAAACTTTTAAAATATTTGCACTTACCGCAATTTGGAGCGCAAGGTCGTTCATGCGGTCGGGATTTGCATCTGCCGCCTCTAAAATTGGGTTTGACACAATGCTCACCTTATCGCTTATGTAAGCAAATGCTTTTCTTTGATTTTCCGCAAAAGACTCAAACATTTTTTTTACTTCGGTTTCATCTTCGAGAAGCGGAATAATTGTTTGTATTGTGGGTATGCTCAGCGTGTGCTTTAAGGTGCTTATCATAACCAAATAGGCAATGTGAACGCGCGAATACTTCTTTTTCACGGGCGCGGGCATGGCTTTTAGCTTAACGTAATTGTTTACCATAGGCGGTGTGATGAAAATATCCGATCTGTTTGCCGCCGAGGCAAAGTTTTGTAAATATTGGGTCATAAGCGCAATTACCTGATCCATGTAAAGGTCAATTGTGGGAAGGCTTTCCCAGTCTGGAATGGTGTAGTCGTTTAAAACCTTTTCCCAATTTTTCATGTGGCATTCAAATTCATTTTTTATGTAGCTCATCCGAATACTCCTTCAGTTTGTTTACTTTTCCGAGGGCAAGAACGAGAATTAAAGAAACGATAATTCCGCCTGTTGCCTGTATCAAATTTCCCGCAACTCCGCCGAGGGCGCCCACAAATCCGTATAAAACACTCTCGTAGAGATAATATCCCGCAACCATTATCGCTTCCGATAAAATTCCCGCAAGCGTAAGTCGTAAAAATCCGCTTTTGCCGAAATTGCCCAAAAGAGCCGCCACAAGCGCCACAAGACCCTTTATTACAAATGTTGCCGGAACATAAATAAAATATCCTAAAATCGCATCGGACAGTGCCGATCCGATAGCGGCGGCAATTACGCCGTAGGTCGGGCCGAGAATATATCCCGAAAGCAAAACCATGCAGTCGCCGAGGTTTATGTAGCCGTTTGTTGCGGGTATCGGCACATGAATAACTAGCGTTGCCACGCATGCCAAAGCGGCAAACATGGCTGAAATCACAAGTTTTCTCAAGCTGTTGTTTTTCATGAAATCACTTCCTGTTTTTCTTGCTTTTTGTACAATAACTTAAGCACGATGGGTGTCATTATGGAAGAGCATATTATAAGGAGAATTACCGGGGTGAAGTACACCGGGTCGAGAAGACCCACGGCAAGACCCTTTTGAGAAACGATGAGGGCAACTTCGCCTCTTGTCATCATTCCCACGCCGCATATGAGCGCGTCTTTGTTGGCAAATTTAAAGGCTTTTGCGGCAAAAAAGCAGCCTATTATCTTTGAAAGTAAAGCCACTGCCACAAAACATACCGAGAATAGGATAATAGAACCCGTTACGCCCGAAATGTCTGTTTTTATTCCGATACTCGCAAAAAATATCGGGCCGAACAGCATGTATGAATTTATGTTCATTTTGCGCTCTATGTATTCGGCATCGCGAATGTTGCAGAGGATTACGCCGGCAACAAAGGCGCCCGTTATGTCGGCAACGCCGAAGAATTTCTCCGCCGCATAAGACATAAACATGCACAAAGCAAGGCTCAATATGGGTATGCGTTGAGTGTGTTTGTATTTCTTGTTTAATTTTTTAAACATTTTGTAGATGAAATATCCGGCACATACGGAAATTACAAAGAACAATATGCTTTTTAATATAATAGATGACGCGCCGATGTCGGATTTTCCGCTACCTATTCCTATTACTATTGTAAGCACTATAATGCCTATTACGTCGTCTATGATTGCGGCGCTTACTATTGTGGTGCCTATTGTGGTTTTAAGTTTGCCGAGCTCTTCGAGAGCTTTCACGGTTATACTTACGCTGGTGGCGGTAAGTATAACGCCGATAAACACAGCCTTGTAAAATTCGGGGCTTCCGAGCGGCGAAAATCCGTAAAAAAGCATGTAGAGAATTGTGCCGCAAACAAGCGGAATCGCTACGCCGGCACAGGCTACAACAAACGCCGTGGGGCCCGTTTTTACAAGCTCTTTAAGATCGGTTCCCAGTCCTGCGCTGAACATTAGAAGTATTACGCCTATTTCCGCCATTTGACTTAAAAAGTCACTGGGGGCAACAAGCTGAAGACCCGGCTTTATAAATCCGAGAAGAAGAGATGCCACGGGTCCTATCAAAAGTCCGGCTATTATTTCGCCCACTACTTGCGGAATGTTGCATTTTCTCGCAAGTATTCCACATAGCTTCGCGGCAACCAAAATTATTGCCAAATCTTTGAAAATTAAATAGTTTTGCATTACATATCCCTCTTAAAATTTTTGTTTTGCAACAAGTTTTATTGGTTTTTCGCATTTCTTGTCACATTGAGCATTATAGCACCTTATGTAAAAAATTACAATGAGTAAATTAAACAAAACTTATCTTTTTAAATGTTGATTTATTTGATAGTATATGTTATAATTGACACGAACGGAATTTTATGAAATAAAATTCCTAAAGCCTTTGGCTTTTGCGGTCTTCGACCGCCGTGTCAATTGACGGCGTCGCACAAATGCCCTTGCAAGCAAGCGTTTGTTGCTCCCGGTATAATTATTTCGAGCAAAGCTTGAAATCAGCTAAATTCGCCTTGCGGCGAGCATAATTGAGCAAGCTCAGCTAAATG
Organism: uncultured Oscillospiraceae bacterium; assembly: GCA_964606825.1. GTDB lineage: Bacteria > Bacillota > Clostridia > UMGS1810 > UMGS1810 > CAKSIN01. Next base: position 2,832 of record CAZSIY010000016.1, read on the forward strand.
TGCTACTCACGCTTCAAGACAAATTCGATTTAGCCGAAAGGCTTTATTGTAACAACGAATAAACCATTCTCGCTGTAACAGGCGTTAAATAACATTGGCAACTCGCCGAAAATTAACAAAACTTGGAGGTAAATTTATGGAAGAACATAAGTTTAGCGTAAAACTAAAGAAAATCATCGAAGAGTTTAATCTTGAAATTATTTATGAACCCGACAATTTGGAAACAGTAAAAGTGTGCAACAACGAGGTGAACAGGCCAAGCCTTCAGCTTGCGGGATTTTTTGATTACTTTGACAACACGCGCCTTCAGGTAATAGGTATGGTAGAGATATCCTACCTTGAAAAAATGACCCACGAGCAAAAAATGTGCGCATTCGAAAAACTTTTTGAAAAAGATTTGCCCGGTGTTTTTGTAACGCGTGACATGAAAATCCCCGAGGAAATGTATGCGCTGGCAAAAAAATATAACACACTTCTCGCCCGCACGCCTCTTGCAACGTCAAGGTTTGTAAGCGCACTTATTGCGTTTTTAAATGTCGAGCTTGCTCCGAGAATGACAACTCATGGCGTTTTGGTTGAAGTTTACGGCGAGGGAATACTTCTTTTGGGCGACAGCGGCGTAGGAAAGAGTGAAACGGCAATCGAACTTGTAAAGCGCGGCCACCGTCTCGTTGCCGACGATGCGGTTGAAATAAAGCGCGTGTCCGATAAATCTCTTGTGGGAAGCGCACCTGATATAATAAGGCATTTTATCGAACTTCGAGGAATAGGTATTGTTGATGTGAAAATGATTTTCGGTATGGGTGCCGTAAAAAATACCGAAAAAATCGACATGGTGATAAATCTTGAAGTTTGGAAAGATAAAAAACAATATGACAGATTGGGATTAAACACAGAATATACCGATCTTTTGGGAATACAAATTCCCTCAATGACAATTCCGGTAAAACCTGGAAGAAACTTGGCGGTTGTAGTGGAAGTTGCGGCAATGAACCACAGACAGAAAAAAATGGGTTACAACGCGGCAGAAGCGCTTAACAACAGGCTTATAAGCGAAATGGAAACAAAAGAACAAGAGTAAAGGAGATAAAAATATGTATTACATAGGTATTGATATCGGAGGGACCGGAATTAAAGCGGGCGTTGTGTCGGAAAACGGTGAGATAATCGCAAAAGGCGCAATCGAAACAAACGTAAAATCGGGTTATGAGGTAATCGTTAAAGAAATGGCGCAGCTCATAACAGATACCGTAAAAGAAGCAAATCTTACTTTAGACGATATAAAGTCGGTGGGAATGGGTTGCCCCGGTTGCATTGACGACAAGAGCGGCGACGTGGTGTACAGCAACAATTTGGAATTTAAAAATGTGCCCCTTTGTACAGAACTCAAAAAATATATCGACAAACCGATATATATAAATAACGATGCAAACTGCGCGGCTCTGGGCGAGTATTTCGCTTTAAACGACGACAAGATAGATAACTTTGTTGCCGTAACTTTAGGAACCGGCGTAGGCGGCGGAGTTATCATAAACAAAAAACTCTACACAGGTTTTAACGGCGTTGCCGGAGAGCTTGGCCATACCGTTATCGTTACAGACGGTGAGCAGTGCTCTTGCGGAAGACGCGGATGCTGGGAAGCGTATGCTTCAATTACCGCTCTTATAAGAGAGGCATCAAAAGCGGCAAAAGATGCATCTGCATCGATTCTTGCAAAGAAAATTGCCGAAAACGGTGGCAAGTGCAACGGAAAAATCGTTTGGGATTCAAAAGACGAGGGTGACGAGGTTGCGCAAAATGTTATTAACGAGTATGTAAAATATGTTTCCGAGGGTATAATAAACCTCATAAACACATTCCAGCCGAGCGTGCTTGCAATAGGCGGCGGAGTAAGTCGACAGGGCGACAAGCTCCTTTTGCCGATACAAAACTATGTAAAGGGAAAAACCTACGCCGGAGATTTGGTTGAGCAAACAAAAATCGTAATTGCTAAGCTCGGAAACGACGCGGGAATTATCGGCGCGGCTTTCCTCGGTAAATAAATAACGGGAGTGACTTGCCATTAAAACAGCAGAAAGTATTTTAAAAGAAATTTTGCCGACAGGCACCGTTAAAAAAGACGAACCCATGAGTAAACACGTAAGTTTTAAATGCGGCGGAAATGCGGCGTTTTTTGCCGCTCCCGAAAACCGTGAACAGCTTTGTTCTCTTGTAGGCGCGCTTTCTGAAAACGGTGAAAAATATTTTGTAATGGGAAACGGTTCAAATCTCCTTGTATCGGACAGCGGCTACGATGGCGTTGTAATTTGTCTCGGAGCTAAATTTTCCGAAATAAGGGCCGTGGACGAAGAAATTGTGGCAAATGCGGGAGCACTTCTTTCGAGAATTGCTTCCGTAGCGCTTAAAAACTCGCTTGCGGGTTTTGAGTTTGCTTCAGGAATTCCGGGAAGCCTCGGCGGTGCGGTTGTTATGAACGCAGGCGCCTACGGAGGCGAAATGAAAGACGTTGTTGTGCAAACCGAATACGTTTCGAAAAACGGAGAAATCCGCACTTTTTCGGGAGACGAACACGGATTTTCGTACAGGCACAGCAATTTTGAAGACGGCGATGCCGTTATTTGCTCGCGTATAAAGTTAAAGCGCGGCAATGAGGCCGAAATACGCGCTCTTATGAATGATTTTAATTCAAGGAGAAGAGAAAAACAGCCTCTCGAATATCCTAGCGCCGGAAGTACTTTTAAGCGCCCCGAGGGATATTTTGCGGCAAAACTTATAGACGACGCGGGTTTGAGAGGCGCAAAGTGCGGCGGAGCCATGGTTTCCGAAAAACATTGCGGATTTGTGATTAATTATGATAACGCCACAAGCGGCGATGTATATAACCTTATGCAACATGTGGAAAAAGAAGTTTTTGAAAAATTCGGCGTTGAATTGCACCCCGAAGTAAGGCTTCTCGGAGAATTTTGAGAAAGTAAGTGAGATAAATGGAATTTGCGGTAATTACCGGAATGTCCGGCGCGGGAAAAAGCCAGACAATTAAATATATGGAAGATATGGGTTTTTATTGCGTGGATAATATGCCGCCAAAGCTCTTTGCGAAGTTTGCGGAAATTTGCGCATCTTCCGATAGTACAATAACAAAGGTTGCTTTTGCGATAGATACGCGCGGCGGTGTGCTCTTTTCGGAGTTTTTGGAGTGCATAGAAGAGTTTGAGCGCACAATAGGAAAATGCGATATAGTTTTTTTGGACGCTTCAACAAACTGCCTTGTAAAACGATATAAGGAAACCAGGCGTATGCACCCGCTTGCAAAAGGCGGCAACTTAATAGAGGGTATAGAAAACGAGCGCGAAATGTTAAAAGAGATTAAAGGCAGAGCCGATATTATAATAGATACTTCAAATCTCTTGTTAAAGGAGCTTCGCGACAGGCTTAAAGAGTACTTTTTAAAGGATTTTGACGGTGACACTATGCAAGTAAGCGTTATGTCGTTTGGGTTTAAATACGGTATTCCTATTGATGCCGACCTTGTTTTTGACGTGAGATTTTTGCCCAATCCCTTTTATGTGCCCGAGCTTAAACACAAAACGGGTCTTGAACGCGAAGTGAGCGACTACGTTAAAAATTCCGATGTTACCGAAAAATTCCTTGAAAAATTTTTGGGGTTGATGGATTTTCTTGTTCCTCATTACAGCGAGGAGGGAAAGTCAAACCTTGTTGTTGCGGTAGGGTGCACCGGTGGGAAACACCGAAGCGTTACCGTGGCAAATGAGCTTTATTCATTTTTGGTGTCAAAAGGAGTAAGCGCATATATAACTCACCGAGATGTAAATAAAGGAAGATAATATCGGGGTGTATGTATGAAAAATATATCTGATTTAAAAATTGTCGTAATAGGCGGCGGTACAGGACTTTCTACGCTTTTGCGCGGACTTAAATTGTTTACATCAAACATAAATGCAATAGTTACAGTTGCCGATGACGGCGGAAGTTCGGGTGTAATAAGGGAAGATATGAATATTCCCGCTCCCGGAGACATAAGAAACTGCATTGTTTCTTTGGCAAACGCTGAAGATATATTGAAAAGGCTTTTTGCCTACCGTTTTTCCACAGGCGTTTTTAAAGGCCACAGTTTTGGTAATTTATTCCTTGCCGCCATGACGGAAATAACGGGCGATTTTGAAAGCGCCATAGAACAAATGAGCTCCGTTCTCGCGGTAAAAGGTCATGTTCTTCCCGTAACAAAGGAAAATGTGCACTTAAAAGCCGTTTTGGAAAACGGCGAACAGGTTTTCGGTGAGTCTAATATACCGCTTGCGGCAATTGAAAAAAATTGCCGAATAAAAAGAATTGAAACGTGCCCGAATAACGTGATCGCTTTTTCGCCTTGCACAGATGCGATTGAGGACGCGGATTTAATAGTTTTGGGCCCCGGAAGCCTTTACACAAGCATAATTCCGAACCTTCTTGCCGACGGCGTATGCGAAGCGCTTATGAAAACAAAGGCAAAAAAGGTGTATGTTTGTAACGTTATGTCGCAACCCGGCGAAACAAGCGGTTACAGCGCCTACGACCACGTAAAGGCAATTGCTGACCATTCATTTGAAAATATTATAGATGTTTGCATTGCAAACACGGGCACAGTGTGCGATGCTATATCAATAAGATATTCGGCAAAAGGCGCGCAGCTTGTGAAAGCCGATGTCGAAAATTTTAAAAAAACAACCACAGAGCTTATAACCGATAATTTGGTTTACATAGATGAAAACGAAAAAGTGCGCCATGACTATATCCGCCTTGCGGAAAATTTGGTTAGAATTGCACTCGATAGCGGAGAATAAAAAATGTCATTTTCTTCAGATACAAAAAATGAACTTGTTAAAATCGAAAATCACAGCGTTTCCGTTTGTTTGGCGGAGCTTATGGGTCTTGTGGCTTTCGGCGGCAAATTAAGACGCGAAAACGGCGCCCTTGTTTTAAGAACGGTAACCGAAAACCCCAAAACCGCAAGGCGAACCTATCAGCTTATGAAAGATGCCGCGGGGGTAATGTCTAAAATTTCCATAAAAAAATCCGCCGGCGCCACCGTGTATTACCAGGTTTGCGCCGAAAATGAAAACTCCGTAACCCTTATGATGCGCTTGGGATTTATTTCCAAACCGTCGGATATAAACTTTTTTTCGTCTTTTTCGGTAAATACCGCATATCTCGATAAACCGGTGAAAAGAAAGGCCTTTTTGCGCGGAGCATTTTTGTCTTGCGGGTCTGTAATGAATCCCGAAAAAAAGTATCACATGGAGTTTGCCGCCCCGACTTACGGTCTTCATAACGACTTGTATTACGTTATGAAACAGCTATCTTTAAAGCCGAAAGCCGTAGTACGAAAAGGCGCCATGGTTGTGTATTTTAAAAGCAGTGATGAAATTGCCGACATTTTAACCCTCATGGGTTCATACAATGTCCTTATGCAGTTTCACAACGTAAAGATTATAAAAGAAATAAGAAACGATGCCAACAGAACCGCAAATTGTGAGATGGCAAACGTAAGGAAAATGGTAGATGCGTCAATTGGGCAGGTTCAGGCAATTGAAAAACTTATGAAACTCAATTTGTTTGAAAATCTTCCCGAAAATTTAAAGGAGGTTGCGCTTCTTCGCCTGGAATATCGCGAACATTCGCTCAAAGAGCTCGGCGAAATGTTGACCCCGCCTTTAGGAAAGTCCGGGGTAAACCATCGTTTGAGAAAAATCCAGGAGATAGCCGATAAATACTGATGTCGGATTTTACACATTTACATGTTCATACCCAGTACAGCTTGCTCGACGGTACCGCAAAAATCGACGAACTTTTAGACAGTGCCCTATCTCTCGGATTTGACAGCCTTGCCATAACCGACCACGGTGTCATGTACGGAGCTGTTGAGTTTTGCATGGCGGCACAAAAAAGAGGTATAAAACCCATATTGGGTTGCGAAGTTTACACTGCGCCCCACAGCCGTTTCGGAAGGCTTCACGGTACAGACTCAAACTACGGTCACCTTGTGCTCCTTTGCGAAAACAATACGGGGTATAAAAATCTTATGACTCTTGTTTCGCTGGGATTTACCGAGGGATATTACTACAAACCCAGGGTAGATGAGGAGCTTTTGGAAAAATACAGCGAGGGATTAATTGCACTCAGTGGGTGCCTTAAAGGAGACGTGAGTTCAAGGCTTGCTTGCGGAGATTTTGATGGAGCATTGGCAAAGGCACGCAGATATGCCGAAATTTTCGGAACGGATAATTTCTTTCTTGAAATTCAAGACCACGGAATACCCGAGCAAAAAATTGTAATCGATGGCATGATAAAAATTTCTAAACTTCTCGGTTTGGCCCTTGTTGCTACAAACGACGTGCACTACATAAAGCGGGAAGACAGCCTTTTGCAAGACGTTTTAACCTGTATTCAAACCGGTAAAAGGCTTTCGGATACCGACAGACTTAAATTTTTCGGCCAAGAATTTTATTTAAAATCTGCCGATGAAATGAAAGTGCTATTTGAAAATGTGCCCTCCGCGCTTGAAAATACGGTAAAAATCGCCAAAAGGTGTAACGCATCACCCGATTTCAACACCGTGCATCTTCCTAAAATAAATATAGAAACCGACCTCTCGCATGAAGAATATTTAAAAGATTTGTGCCTTAAAGGCGCGGTAAAAAAATACGGCGAACTTACAAACGAAGTTTTAAACAGGATTGAAACCGAGCTTTCCGTTATAAATTCAATGGGTTATACGGATTATTTTTTGATTGTGTGGGATTTTATAAAATATGCCCGCGACCGAAAAATACCCGTGGGCCCCGGCAGAGGAAGTGCGGCGGGAAGCATAGTTGCCTATACTCTTGATATAACGCAAATAGACCCCTTGCGCTACGACCTTTTGTTTGAAAGATTTTTAAATCCCGAAAGGGTGAGTATGCCCGATATCGATATTGATATATGCAATGAACGCCGCGACGAAGTAAAAAACTACGTGTCGGAAAAGTACGGTGCTACGAGGGTTGCGGGCATTGTGGCGTTCGGAACACTTGCCGCGCGTGCGGCAATAAGAGATGTGGGCAGAGTTCTCGGCACCGACATTCAAACGGTGGACAGAGTGTCAAAATCAGTGCCCGAAGTTTTGCACATAAAGTTAAAAGACGCTTTGGAGAGCGAACCGGCGCTAAAACAAATGTATTTAACCGATTCCGAGGTAAAAAAACTTCTTGACGTTGCCATGCAGCTTGAAGGATTTGTGCGCAATGCCACCACGCACGCGGCGGGAGTTGTTATTGCCGATGATGAGCTCTTTAATTATACGCCGGTTCAAACGGGCGATAAAGGCCTTATAAGCCAGTATTCCATGGCAGGCTTGGAAGCAATAGGTCTTTTGAAAATGGATTTTTTGGGTCTCAGAAACCTCACTATAATCGACAATACATTAAAACTTATAAAAGAAAATCGTGGCATCGACATAAGCCTTGAAAATTTCGATTATAACGACAAAAAAACGTTTGTCCTTATTCAAAAAGGGGATACAAACGGCGTTTTCCAACTTGAAAATCCCGGTCTTAAATCCTTTTTGAGAAAGTTTAAGCCTAAGTGCGTAGATGATATTATAACCACAACCAGTATATATCGCCCCGGCCCCATGGAGCAAATACCCCAGTTTTTAAAAAACGTAAAGGAGCCTCAAAACATAAAATACATGCACCCGCTTCTTGAGGACATTTTGCGCCCCACATATGGGGTGATAGTATATCAAGAGCAGGTTATGAAGATAGTTCAAACCCTTGCGGGATATTCAATGGGCAGAGCCGACCTTGTGCGGCGACAAATGGCGAAAAAGAAAAAAGCCGAAATGGAAAAAGAACGCCTTGTGTTTATAAACGGCATCGAGAAAAACGGAAAAGTAATAGTTCGCGGCACCCGTCGCAACGGCATTGATGACGAAACGGCAAATAAAATTTTTGACACCTTGATACATTTTGCAAACTATGCCTTTAATAAATCCCATGCCGCGTGCTATGCACATGTGGCGTACCAAACGGCATATCTCAAAGCAAATTACCCCACGGAGTACCTTGCGGCGCTTCTCGCAAGTCTTTTGGGAAATTCTCATAAAATATCAAAATACGTAACGGATTTTTCAAAGTACAAAATTCGCCTCTTGCCGCCCGATATCAACAAGAGCACGGGATATTTTGACGTAGAGGGAACAAACGTCCGTTTCGGACTTTCCGCCCTTAAAAATGTGGGAATGACTTTCCCTAAAAATATCGTAAAAGAGCGCCTTGAAAACGGCAATTTTAAAAGTTTTGAAGACTTTGCCGTGAGAATGAGCAAGTATGATTTAAACAAGCGATCGGTTGAAGTTTTGATAAGAGCGGGAGCTTTTGACAGCGTGTTTAAAAACAGACGCGCACTACTTATGAACTATGAGTCTTTAATAGATGACGTAAAAAGCGAGGGCATGAACCAAAATGCGGAGCAAGTGAGCTTTTTTGCTCCCGGCGATGCCGCTTCTTCAAAAATACTCGTGCCCGACACTTTGGAAGATTTTACGAGTCTTGAAAAATTGGCATTTGAGCATGAGTACGCGGGAATGTATTTGAGCGGGCACCCGGTAAATGAATATCTTCTTGCGGCCGCGGCTTTTTCCGATACTCAAATTTATGAGATTAACGACGGCGGGATAGACGAGGGCGAGCGGGTAAATATTTGCGCGGTTGTGTCGCATGTGTCGGCAAGGCGCACCAAAAACGGAATTTTTCTTTGCACCATGACCCTTTCCGACCTTTACGACAGCATAGAACTTACCGCTTTTGAAAAGTCGTACAAAAGCTTTGCCACTGTTTTGAAAGACGGCGCAGCGCTTTGCGTGAGCGCACAGGTGAAAAAGCGAAACGATACCGTGAGTCTTTCGCTTGTTTCGGCAACCGATGCGGCATCTTTTGCAAAGACTGTAAGCGGAACTCTGTATTTGCGCATTGCCGACAAGGCGGAGCTCGCTCATGTAAGCTCAATTCTTTCGGAGTTTCACGGCAAAAGCAGTGTTTGCATATACTTTGAAGATAGCGCAAAAGTTGTTAAATCCGACGAAAACCACGGTTGCCTACTTTGCAATGAACTTGTTGAAAAATTGTGTGAAACCATTGGCTTGGAAAATATAAGAATAGTGAGAAAGGACTGATTTTATGAATATTACAGTGTATCTTGGAGCATGCGAGGGGAATGACCCTGATTTAAGGTCCGATGTTGAAAATTTCGGAAGATGGATAGGTGAGAGTGGAAATACTCTTGTTTACGGCGGTTCAAAAAGCGGTCTTATGGGAGTAATTGCCGAAAACGTAATAAATGCCGGCGGAAAAGCAATCGGCGTAGAACCGCAATTTTTTGTTGATGCGGTGCTTCAATATGACGGCCTTACCGAACTTATAGTTACCAAAGATATGTCCGAGCGAAAAAATAAGATGATAGAGCTTGGCGAAGCGTTTGTGGCTTTTCCGGGCGGCACGGGAACTCTTGAAGAAATTACGGAAATAATGTCTAAGGTTTCTTTGCGCCATCTTGACGCGCCCTGCATATTGTATAATTTAAATGGATTTTACGACAGCATGAAACAGCTTTTAAACGTTATGACCGAAAAAGGACTTTCTTCCCAAAAAAGGCAAGAGGGCATATGCTTTGCGGAGAGTCTTGATGAAATTAAGGATATAATTCTTAATTTTAAAAAACGAGAAAAGTAAAATTATCAATAGAAAAAGTGCATAAAATATAAAAGAGCACATGCCGAACGGCATGTGCTCTTACCATATAAAATTATTTCTTTGTAGCCTCTTTTGCTATGGTTGCCACAATGCCTGACAATGCCGCAAGGGCGATAACGTTGGGGATTACCATGAGGTTGTTAAACATATCGGTAAGCTCCCAAACAAGGTCGTTTGAAAGGCAAGAACCGAGGAATACGAATGCAACGGCTATAAGAGAATAGGGAACGGTTGCCTTTTTGCCGAAGAGGTATTCAACGTTGATTTTTCCGAACAAGTTCCAACCGAGAATTGTGGAAAACGCGAAGAACAAAAGGCAAATTGCAACAAATGAATTACCGAAACCGTTTCCGAATACGCTTGAAAATGCAAGCTGTGCCATGTTTGTTTTGTCAACGCCCTCAGCCGCGCCGGAAGCGAGTATTCCATTGCCCGCATAAAGGGTGGAGATAACTATAAGAGCTGTCATTGTGAGGACAACGAATGTGTCTATAAACACACCGATCATTGCCACAACACCCTGGTCGTGAGGCTTTTCAACATTCGCCATTGCGTGTGCGTGAGGAG
>CAZSIY010000017.1:0-13175 GCA_964606825.1 uncultured Oscillospiraceae bacterium
GGCTTCGTCGAGGCGTGTTTGGAATTTTGCCCACACTGTTTCGAAAGACTTGGGGTTTACGGTACCGTTGAAGAGAGATGCAAACTCGCTTCTTACGTTTGACATATTATTTATTTCAGTAGCAACATTGGTGTTGTCAAACACGAAACCTTTAATTCTGGATACGGTAGCTGTTTCGTTATACTCTTTGGTTTTTTCCCAAACGTCAGCCTCTTTACCCTCTAAAACGTAGGCATTGAACTGATTACCGAAGAGCCAGTCACGAGAGAGCTTATATGTAGTGTTGTTATCTGCATATTTAATCTGGTTATCACCGATTTTCTCGTAGTGAGTGCCCTCTATACCGTAGCAAATAGTGTTATATATTTCCTTATCGGTATTAACAAGGTTTAAGAGTTGCATTGCAAGCTCGGGGTGTTTTGAAGTGTTGCTGATAGCTGTCATAGCGGCAGTAGAACCGTTTGCGGCAACATAGGGTTCGCCGAATGTTGTGTAAGCGGGGATTTCGCCGTAGATAGCTTCCTGCTCAACTTCAAATCCAGGTTTGGGAACGCCTGTGCCCCAGAAAGCATATCTTCCGCTCTTTGCTTCGGCGGTATCGTCGCTATATGTGGCAACGTCTTTTCTGATATAACCCTTCTGATACCAATCGATGTAGAGTTTGCAGTTTTCCTTAGTTACCTCTTCAGGATATACCAATGTAAAATCGTCTGTATCTTTTGGCAAGTAAGCACAGTTGTTTACTATAACCTCATATTTGGGGTTGATAGTGTAGTTGTGGCCCTGGTCCATTCTGTACGGAATTTTGTTGGGCTCATTTTTCTTGATAACTTCAAGATAGGGTTCGAGGTCTTTAAGTTCTTTGATAGAGCTCATGTCGAAATTATATTTTTCGGCAAGGGAGCTATATGTCATAAGAACCATTTGAGTAACCGCTACCTGATAGTTTGGCACGGCATAGAGCTTTCCGTCGATTTTTGCCATATCGATAAACTCGGCGGGAATGCTGTCTGTAATGCCTTTGCCATACTCTGCGAGAAGATCTGTTATTTCTTTAAACATACCCTTCTTTGCACAGCTGGTATAGTTACACCAGTTTGCGGTGAAGCAAAGGTCAAACTCTTCTCCGGCAGATGCCATGGTGCTTACCTTATTGGTAAAGCCGTTTTGGGGCAGGAACACGATGTCTAACTTAGCATCGATTTTGCCTTCGAGAAGTTCGTTTACTTTGTCTTCAACCATTTTCTCGTCTTGCGGCGCATCGCAACAAACATACCACTTTAAAGTGGGAACTTTTGCGCTGTCTGACTTTTTGCCGCAACCGGAGAATGCTCCGACGCACAAAACCGCAGATAGTGCCGCTGCTACTACTTTGTTGAACTTCATTTTGTTTCCTCCTTATATTTTAATCATATATTTATAGATACATGATTTTCACAAGTGCAATCCGTGCCCGCATAGATAATAAACCCGCCGGGCTCTACCACAAACTTGTTTTGAGCGTTGTAGAAGCCGAAAGCCTCGTTATCGAGCACAAACTCAACGGTTTTCGCCTCGCCGGGGGCAAGGGTGAGTTTTTCAAAGCCTTTGAGTTCTCTTAAGGGGCGCGTCATAGAAGCGCAAACGTCTCTTACGTAGCACTGGGCAACTTCCGTACCCGAAACGCTTCCCGTGTTTTTAACCGTTACTTTTACCAATACACCGGTTTCGGTTTTTTCTGCCGAAAGGTTGGAATATTCAAATGTGGTGTAGCTTAAGCCGTAACCGAAAGGATACATTGGTGAGCCGTCTATATCCAAATAGTTTCTCATATATCCGGGTTTATCGTAATACTCATTTACAGCACGAGCCGCAGGCGGGCAGTTGTAATAAAGCGGGATCTGGCCGGTGGTTCTCGGGAGAGTAGCCGGGAGCTTCCCGCTCGGATTTACGTTTCCGCAAAGGATATCCGCCAAGGCGTTGCCGCACTCTGTGCCCGGGTGCCAGCAATAAATTGCGGCATCGAAGTAAGGCTCTGCTTTTTGCAAGCCGATAGGTCTTCCGAAGAAGAGGCAACCCACGATTTTCTTGCCGAGCTTTGAAGCAGTTTCAAGCTCTTTAAGAAGCTCATCGGGGAAATCTATATTTGCAAGGCTGTGCTTTTCGCCGGTTGTAAGGTGGCTCTCACCCATTGCGGCGATGATGCAATCCGCATCTTCAATATTATCAGTAATAACAAAGTTATCATTGGCGGCAATACCGTTTCTCACGGTGACGGTTTTGCTTTCGTCGCCGTCTAAGCACCAGCCGCCGAGAACGCATCTTGTTTCGTCTGCCATATTGCCGATGATATAAACCTTTGTGCCCTTTTTAAGCGGGAGAAGGTTATCGTTATTTTTAAGAAGAACCATACACTCCGAGGTGAGTTTTCTTGCATAAGAATGTGTAAGAGCATCATCGGTTTCGACAACATGAGTATATGGGCGGTCGAAAAGGCCCATTTCGAATTTAGTTTTAAGGACTCTGTATACCGCTCTATCCACGACTTCTTCGGAAACTTTTCCCTCTTTTACGAGGTCTTTGAGGTGGTGGATATAGCATCTGTCTACCATTTCCATATCTACGCCGGCATTTATGGCAATCTCGGCGCATCTCTTATCGTCTTCGGCAACGCCCTGAACGATGAGCTGATCTATGGCGCTCCAGTCGCTTATCACCATGCCTTCGAAACCGAGTTCGTCTCTTAAAACGTCGCTCATCCAATACTTAGACGAAGAAACCGGCTGACCGCTGATTTCATTAAACGCGGACATTACGGTTTTAACACCGGCATCAACTGCTTTTTTAAAAGCCTTCATATGGTAATTGCGGATTGAATATTCGGAAAACTCCGCTTTGTGGTAATCTCTGCCGCCCTCACTGCCGCCGTAGCCGAGGTAATGCTTAGCGCAGGCAATGAGCGAGCCGGGGTTCGGAAGATCAGATTGGAAGCCTTTTACAACGGCTTCTGCCATTTTTCCGCCGAGGTACGGGTCTTCACCGGGACTTTCTATAATTCTTCCCCATCGCGGGTCGCGAGAAACATCGAGCATGGGAGCGAACGTCCAACGAACGCCGTCGTTATATGCTTCTTTTGAAATTAATTTATACGATTTTTCCACGAGGTCGGGGTTAAAACTTGCCGCCATCGCCAAGGGAATGGGGAGAACAGTGTGATGACCGTGGATAATATCACGGGCATAGATAACGGGAATTTTGAGGCGGCTTTCCTCCACTGCCACCTTTTGAAGCTCATTTAAAAACTCGCGTAGTGCCATGGGCACTTCTTCACTGCCGGCAAAGGCTGTGGAGCAAAGAATAATTGAGCCGAATTCGCCGTTTTTTAATCTTTCTTTTATAGTATCGGCTTCTTCAATTCTAAACCACATTTGGTTTAGCTGGCCGATTTTTTCGTCGAGGGTCATTTCATTCATTAGCTCGATAATTTGGTTGTGATATTTACTTTGCATAATTTTCTCCTTATCAACCCTTAACAGATCCTATAGTGATACCTTTTGTAAAATATTTTTGGAAGAACGGGAAAACCAAAACGATAGGTCCTGCGGCAACTACCGCCATACCCATTCTTATAGCCTCGGTGGGCACCATGTCGGTACCAAAATCGAGGTTGACACCTTGCGCCATCATTTCCTGAATAAATGCTATGTTATCCATCATGGTTTGCAAGAGGTACTGAACGGTAATCATTGTGTCGTTTGTAATATAGAGCATACATGTGTACCAGTCGTTCCAACGGCTGAGAAGTCCGAAGAGGGCAACTGTTGCGATAGCGGGTTTGACCAAGGGAACAACTATTGTAAAAAGTATTCTGTAATGGCCTGCGCCGTCTATTTTGGCAGACTCTATAATTTCATTTGAAAGGCCTTGAATAAAGGCTCTTAACATAAACACATGCCATGCGCTTACAGCTCCCGGGAGAATAAATATCCAAGGAGTATTTGCCAATTGGAGATACTGGGTATTTATTATGTAGGAAGCCGCAGTACCTCCCGAGAAAAGCATGGTAAAGAACAAAAACTTTGACATAAAGCCTCTGTACTTAAATGCTCTTATTGAAAGCGGGTACGCCAGAAGGAGCATAACAAAAACGGAAAAGATTGTTCCTACGATACTTGTAAAAGCGGTAAAGCCGTATGCTCTTAAAATTTTTGTAGGGTCGGCGAAGAGATATTTATATCCGCCTAGATCCAATTTTTCGGGAAACAATTGATATCCGTTTTTAACAATTTCAGCCTCACCTGTGAGCGAGATGGATACCAAGAGCAGAAAAGGTACTGCGCAAGCCAAGCAAAACAATATAAAGAATATATCTATTGACAAGGCATTCTTTTTTGATTTATTCATATTCTTACTTCTCCTTTAAAACAACGCTGACTCGGGTTCGATTTTTCTTACTATTGCATTGGTAATGGTAATAAGTATTACGTTAACCACCGACTGGAACAATCCGACTGCCGTAGATACGGAAACGTTGTTATCAACTTTCAACGCTCTGTATATAAATGTATCGATAACGTCTGTTGTAGCGTAGAGCGCTCCCTGGTTTCTGGGGATTTGGTAGAAAAGGCCGAAATCAGCACGCATGATACTTCCTACGGCAAGAATAGTATTTATAATAATGATGGTTCTGAGCGAAGGTATGATAATATGCCAACGAACCTGCCACTTTGTAGCGCCGTCGAGCTCTGCCGCTTCGAAGTATGTAGGGTCAAGACCCATAAGCGCCGCATAGTATATAATACAACCGTAGCCGGTGCCCTTCCACACGTTACACAAAAGAAGTATTGTAGGCCAATATTTAGACTCGGCATACCAACTTATAGGTTCCGCTCCGCAAAGACCGAGTATGGAGTTTATCACTCCGTATGCGGGGTTGAAGAGCGCATACACCATATATCCAACTATTACCCAGGAAATAAAGTGAGGAAGGAGGGTAAGTGTTTGGTAAACTTTGATTTTAACCCTGCTGGTTACTTCATACATCATAAGAGCTACAAAGACATTTACTATTGTAGTTACCACGATGAAGAGTAAGTTAAGCCCCACTGTATTTCTTACAAGCATCGCAAGGCTTCCCGACTTAAAGAGAAAGTCGAAGTTTTTAAGGCCGTTCCAAGCACTGCCGAAAATTCCGAGGTCGTAACGGTAGTCTTTAAACGCCAAGATAATTCCGAACATCGGTATATAACAAAAAACGATAAGCAATGCCGCCGGCAACAAGCACATTGAAAGAAGCGACATGTTTTCCTTTCCGTAAAGCGAAGATTTTCGTTTTGGTGTTCTCGCCACACCCGATGCATTTCCTTTGTTTGTAAATACACTCATTGATTTCATCCTTCCAAAGTTCATAGAACAAATATTGTAATTATAGTATAAAACTTGTTCACAAAAAATTCATCACTCCCCATTGCAACAAAAGTGCAAAATTTTGCTTTTTTGAAATTTAGGTGGGGTGTTTTAACTTCATTTGGAAAAATGAGCAATATTTTGCACTTTTTCCAAACAACGATACTTGCTTTGTGCATTTTGCTATAATATAATGTAAGTAACGTAACAAAAAAGGTGGATTTATATGTATAATTTACTAATTGTTGATGACGAAAAAACCGCGCTTAAAAACATTGCCGAGAGTGTGCCGTGGAGCGACTTCGGCTTTGATTTAAAGGAAATGTTCTTTTGCGCCGAGGATGCTCTTGCCTACCTTAAAACGCATTATGTGCACTGCATAATAAGCGATCTTAAAATGCCTACCATGGACGGACTTGAATTTGCAAAGAAAGTAAAGGAGCAATACCCAGACATTGTGTTTATAATACTCAGCGCATACTCTGAGTTTTCCTACGCGCAAGCGGCGATATCTTTAGATGTTTCCGACTACATATTAAAACCGGTTACCGTGAAGAAAATTTCCGCTTCACTCCAAAAAGCGCGCGAACACCTTGACCAAAAGCACGAAATAATCTACCGTCAGCCCGACTATTCGGACAAGCACAAGGTAATAACGCGCCTTATAAACGGCGAATATTCCTCGGCAAAGCACGCGGCGACGGAATTTGAAAAAATAGGTACAAAAATCGACGTGGAGAAGACATCTTTCGCACTTATAAGGCTTTCGGTGTGCGATTTTGACGAGTTTATAATGGATACTTGGCCGCACGAGGTATATCAATTTCAAAACGCATTCACATACATTGCGGAAACCGAAAACAACAATATAATTACATACAAATCGGGATTCGGATTTTTGGAGCTTATGATAATAGGTGACGACGAAAAAGACTTTTTCACCTACATGAACAACACTTTGAAAAACATTGAGGACAACTGTTTCGAACTTTTAATGTGCACGCTAAACTACACAACTTTAAGCTACTACCCCAACATTCACTCATTCTTTGCGGAACAAATGTCTGACCTTTTGGCACCGAATGTTGACAGTGTGGTAGACGAGATAATGGCGGGCAATTTGGAAAAGAGCATCGAGCTTACAAACAACATTATAATGATACATTCAAGCAATCCCGCTACCCTCACCGCGCTTGCGCAATGCCTTATGTTTAAGCTGAATAACTATTTTGACATTACGCAGACATGCTCAAACGTAACCGCAGCAGAGCTTAGAGATCTGGATGCAAGCGAACTGCAAAACATGATATACGACATGTTAAACGCCGCAAGCCGCTATTTTATAAGGAAGCAAACGAAAAAGCAAGACTATATTTCCGCGGCAAAAAAGTACATTTGCGATCACTACAATGAAGATTTATCTCTTACAAACATTGCAAAAGCGGTATTTGTGAGCGAGTCGCACCTATCGCGAACGTTTAGCGACGTTACCGGCGAGAGCATAGTGGAATACATACGCCGCATACGACTGAGCCACGCGAAGGAGCTCCTTTTAAAGACGAATTTTTCCGTGGAAGAGATTTGCTATCACGTGGGATACAGGTCGAGAAACCTGTTTTTTAAGAATTTCAAGTCGCTTTACGGCACTACACCTAAAGCGTTAAGGGCGGAGAAAAGCAATGATGAAAAATGATTTTATAAGAAAGTCTTTTGCAAAATACAAATTCAACAGCGTATTTTTAAGGTACGTAATAATATTTTTTGTGATAATAAGTATAACATTTTCGGCTTTGGGCGCATTTTTGATAACTTCGGTAACGTATAAGAAAACCGAGGACGAAAAAAAGCGCAACGCGTTTTTCAAGTGGGAGCTTGAAAACATAATAAACTCATCGTTTATGAGCCACAACGAACTTTTAAACAACGAAAATCTTTTCAACATTTTGTCGAAACACGATTTTAACGACAAAGATTTTATAAAAAGCTATGATATTATACGCAACAATTTTGAGTTTTACGGCATGCAGGCAGACTCGCTGTACTCAATATACCTGTACTCTCCGGCAAACAGCTACGTGTACGTTATGACACACTCCGTGGCGGCTTCGGATTTTACGGAGTATTTTTCCGAGATGGATATATTCAATACCTACATAAGAAAAAAACAATCGCCGCAATTTCACAAAGTGATGCACGATACCAGCTATTCCTACGTGTCTTACGTATATGAAATTCAAAAATGCGACGAAACGCTTGGGTATTTTTCCTACAATTTGAGCCTTGACTATCTGGCGAAAAAGCACGAATTCCCCATTGCTTTGGTAAATGCCGAAAGCGAAAAGATGCTCTACTATTCAAATGCAAGCGAAACTCCGAAATACAGGGATTTGGAAAAATATTTAACAGATGACAACTACTGCTACAAACTCAGCAACAGCGATTTGTATTTGGTGTTTGAGCCGCAATACAGCCTTTTTACCACGTCAAACATTGTGCCGATGCTTATAATTCTTTTGGCGGCAATTTTAATCTCGGCGATGCTTTCGTACATGTTTTCGATGATGCTTTACCACAACATTGAAAAAATCTGCGATTTGGTTTCTTCTCCATTTGACGAGGAAAGTGGTGACGACTGCAGTAAAACCAACGAATTCACCTACATTATTTCGCAATTTCGCAAAATGGCAACCCAAGCGCAAAGCCTGAATGTAGACCTTACAAATAAGACTTTTCTTTTAAAGAAGGCACAGGCTTCGGCGCTTCAATACCAAATAAGCCCGCACTTTTTGCTAAACACTTTAAACCTTATAAACTCAATTTCCATAAGCGAGGCAAAACGTGATACAAAGGTAACCGTAGTAGTGGAGCTTTTGTCTAAAATACTGTACACCACGTTGAACACAAACGAAATAATTTGCCCTTTGAGCGAGGAAATTCGCTACACAAAAGATTATGTGGAAATACAGCGAATGAAGTACTACAATTTTGATGTTGCTTGGAACATTTCAGAAGAAGACACTGAGCGCAGCATTGTGAAATTTACGCTTCAGCCGATAATAGAAAACGCCATTCACTACGGCATTTCAAACGCCGATGACGGATTTATATCAATAAGCGCAAAAAGCGAAAACGGCGTATTTAAAATCACAGTGGAGAACAACGGAAACATAATTACCGAGCAAAAGGCCAACGAGGTAAACGAAAAAATTCAAAGCGAAACACAGCCTAAAACGTCACTCGGACTTTGGAACACAAACCGCAGAATTAAACTTATGTTCGGCGACGAATACGGTCTGTTTATTGAAGCTCGCGGTGGCCGCACATCAGTTACCGTAACACTTCCCGACAAATAAAATTTAACAAGGAGAACATCTATGCTCAAATTAAAAAACACTTGTGTATCTTTTAGGCACTACGGAGTAAAAGACGCGGCATCTTCAAAAGATTTTTTCATTGGAGGCGCAAAAATCGCACAAAACGGCGATATATATGAATTTACGGCAGACATTTCCTGCCAAAGGTCACCCTACGACTGGGCAAAAGTATTAAAAGCGGAAAATTCCGTTACGGTTGATGCGGAAATCTCAAGCGAGATAAGCGGCGTGCTTTCCAGGGCGCAGTTTAACCCGTTTTGGTCAAGGCCGTACTTTGAAAAAGATTTAAGCAAAATACCGGGCTGTGTTCAAAACATGCTTTTAAAGGTAGACGGCGGGTATCTTGCGGTTTTGCCGCTTCCGGGCAGAGAATTTTACGTCTGCTTGGCTCCGTCGGACGGCAAAAGCACTTTGAGATTTGTCCTTTCCGCATTTTACGACGGCGCAAACGAAATAAAAGGAACATTTGCCCTCGCCGCTTACGACAAAGACTACAAAAACGCAATAAAAAAGGCTTATGCGCACGCAATTGAAAACGGATATATAAATTCGCCTTTGAGAGAAAAAAAGCGTGCACCGGAGTTTTTAAAAGGTTTTGGTTGGTGCACATGGAACGCTTTTTATCACGACGTAACCGAGAATGGAATAATTCAAAAAATGGAAGAATTCAAAGCGAAAAATGTGCCTGTAAGCTATGTAATAATAGACGACGGTTGGTCGTCGATATCGAAAAACGACGAATTTAAAATAACCTCTTTCTGCGAGGACAAGGAAAAATTCCCGAACAGCTTAAAGGGCTGTATAAAGCGTTTAAAAAGCGAATACGGCGTAAAATTTGTGGGCGTGTGGCATTCGCTGACCGCTTACTGGTTCGGCGTGGAAGAAGGAAGCGAGCTTTTTTACGACATGGGCGAAAATCTTACAAAGACAAACACCGGCTATCACATTCCGCGCGGAAAATCGGCTTTTGATTTCTTTGACAAGTGGTATGAATATTTAAAAACACAAGGCGTGGATTTTGTAAAGATAGACTGCCAGGGCAACTCTTTCGAGCTCGCAAAGGGCATGAGAGATTGCCTTGAAAATTCGGTTGATTTGCAAATAAGCGCAGACACTGCGGCGGCAAAACACTTCGGCACAAATGTTATAAACTGCATGGGCATGAATAACATCAATGCGCATTTTCGCCCTCACACGGCGCTTTCCAGAAGCAGTGACGACTTCTTCCCCGACAAGCCAAACAGTTTTGGGGAGCACATTGTGCAAAACGTGTACAACTCCATGTTTTTGGACAGCCTGTTTTTAAGCGACTACGACATGTGGTGGACAAACCACCCCACCGCAAAGCAAAACGCCGTTTTAAGAGCCGTGAGCGCGAGCCCGGTGTACGTAAGCGACAAAGTGGGCGAGACCGACGAAGCACAAATCAAACCCTTTATGGGAGAAAACGGTACCCTTGCCACATGCAACGGAGTGCTTGAAATTGCGCCCGAGTGCGTTTTCGAAAACCCAATGGGAACAGTGCTCAAAGTGAAAAACACTGCGGGAAGTACCCCTGTAATTGCCGTTTTTAACCTATCGGACAAAAAGAAAACAGTTACGATAAATAAAAGCGACTTCGCAAGCGAAAACCGTAAAGCCGTTTGCAAATATTCCGACAAAATATTCACAGGTGAAACTTTTGTTCTGAATCTTGAAGCAAACGATGCCGAAATTGTGGAGTTTCGCGAAATGTAATTGATAAAAACGACCTTTTTCGAATGTGAAAAGGTCGTTTTGTATGTTTATTTTTCAATCACAATAATTTTTTCGGTACAGTTTTTGCCAATTTCCACGGTATATTTTACTTCGCCGCTTGAAGCCACTTCAAGTTCTATGCCGCCGTCGGTACGTTTCCAGCAAGCAGATATTTCGCCATTAGGCAATTTATGTGATGCTTCACACCACTCAACGGCTTTTACAAAGTTCGGCTTTATAACAACTTCTTTCGAGTTTATAACATTTATTCCGACAAGTTTGCTCATAAACCAATTCATTACATCGCCCAAAAAGTGATGATTTTTTGAATTTGAGAAAAATTCGTCATATTCGCAAAAATTTTCAAGCAAAGTGGTTTCGCCTTTTTCTACCCAATAGCCGTAAGAGGGATACTCTTTTTTTGTTATCATTTTATATGCCAAATCCGCCTCGCCGAATTCGGCAAGAACGTGGAAAATAAAACGAAGACCTTGAAATCCGCAAGTAAAACTGTCGTTATCTTTATGAATGATATCTAAAAGCACTTTGAAGGCTTTAGGTTTTTCTTCTTCGGTAAATATGTCAAAGAATATTGCCATTGTCTGCGTTGTTTGATATCCGCCGTCCACTACGTAGGTATCGAAATTTATATACTGATTTCTTATGGCTTCAAGCATTTCATCGCCTAATTTTTCGGCGAATTGCTTGTGAAGCGGTAAGTTTACCGCATCAAACATTTCAGCGCCTTTTCTACACATATCAAGCACCATTACGCTGTCTGTAAATCCAAGCGAGGCATTCGATTGCTCACCGCCGTCAGTTCTTCTAACGGGGAGCCAGTCTCCGAGGCCTACTGCCACAATTCCGTTTTCATCGCGCCTTTTTGAAATATATTCAAGATATCTCATCATGGCGGTGGTATTTTCTTTTATTATTTCGGTTTCGCCGCGATATTTATACGCCATATACGGCAAGTTAAATATAACGCTATCCCAGGCGGGACCGTTGCCCCAATCATATCCCCAACTGCCGGTGGGAACTATTCCGGGAAGCATTCCCGACTCTTTTTGCGCCGCCCTGATGCTGTTCAGCCATTCGCGCCACGAATTTTCCGGGGAGATTGTCATTATCATATGTTCGGCAGAAAAAGACGCATCACCGGTCCAGCCGTTCTTTTCTCTGTGCGGACAATCGGTGGGAAAATAGTAAAAGTTTGAAATGTCACTTCTGCGCGCCATTTGGTATATTTGATTTGCAACCGGGTCGGAACACTCAAAAGTTCCTCTTTCTTCCAAATCGGAGCTCAACACAAGATATGTGAGCAAATCCTTTGTTGCTTGCTCTTCGGTTATTCCGCTCACATAAACATATCTAAAGCCGTGATATGTAAACATGGGTTCAAAAATTTCTTCTTCACCGCCTTTAAGATAGTAAATATCTCTTTGAGAAAATCCGTCCGGATAGAAATTTATCGTGCTGTAAGAAAGTTTACCGCCATCGAGCTGTTCACCGAATTGAAGGCTGATTTTTTGGCCGCGCTCACCTTTTATTTTAAGTCGGCATATGCCGGAGTTATTCTCACCAAAATCATAAATATATCCTCCGGTTCTTTCGGCAGGACCCTCAAAAGGTTCAAAACTTGCAATAAAATCATTCATATCTCCTCTGCACGAATACTCGGCAAGCTCGCCTTTTTTAATACTTACGGGTTTTATTTCGCGTTTAAGCCTAATGGGTTCGGCTTCGCAAATCTTTGCATATCCTCTGGGTTTGCACACGTTTAAAACGGGTTTATGCCAATCTTTTTCCAAAAAGCCGGGTTCATTCCAACCGCTCTCTTCGAGACGCGCATCGTAAAAAACACCGGAGCGAAGGTCATTAAAAATCACAGGCCCTTTTTTGCACACAAAATCATCGGCTTCGAAACAAATTTCTTCATCGTTCGTGGTAATTTGCGCGCTTAATGCCAAAAGTGGCGCACCGTTTTCGATATTGTCTTTAAAATCCCATATAACGGTTTTTTCGTTGTGATGGCCGTCACCGAGCATAACGCCGATAACATTTTCGCCATTTTTGAGGCAATCTTTTATATCGTATTTGTCAAAATACGTTATATGGTCGGAATTTGAAATATACGGAGCAAGATAGCCTTTTGTTATGTTTTTGCCGTTGACAAAAAGCGCATAAAACCCCAATCCGCATATCAAAATTTCCGCCGAGGTTACGTCATTATTTAAAACAAAGCTCTTTCTGAAAAGCGGAGCGGGAATATTTTTTGCATAAGACGAATACTCGGTATCTTCGCACACAAATTTTTTTGAAAAGTTTAACATAAAAACCTCCTAGGCACTGTATTTTTCGCCTGAATACGACGTTATAAAACATCGCATATACATAAGGTTATAATAAAGCATATTATGTATATTGTCAAGCTTTTTTTCCGCGTGTGTACGTAAAAATTTTATAAACTCACAAACGACTTATACACAAACAGCCGAGCAAGGATAGTCCTCGCTCGGCTGTGATATATTCGGCAAAAAAATATCTTTTTACAGGTGGATTTACCGTTATTTTAAATTTCTTATAGCTTCAATTCTTTTTTCTATCGGCGGGTGAGTGGCAAACAAATTCGAAGCGCTCCTGCCGTTTGCCGCAAGTATCGGGTCTGAAATATACAGG
>CAZSIY010000018.1:0-12978 GCA_964606825.1 uncultured Oscillospiraceae bacterium
AACAACCACCGAAGAAACAATGTTCACTATTTGAATGGGTTTTACATATGCATTCATAATGCATATGTAAAACCCATTCAAATAGTGAACATTGTTTCTTCGGTGGTTGTTGCGGTTATCGTTGGAATACTCGTTTGGCGCCGCGCGCCGAAGGTTGTTCCGAAATATAAAAGCTGTTTGATATTTTTTGGCGCCACTGCTTTATTTTGTGTTGCGGCAATGTGGTCTTCATATAGCATTTACAAAAATCCCGAATGTTTTGCGAATTTGCCCGAAGCATATAAAAATTATGGCTTTGCGTATTGCTTTTCGAGCAGTGCCGTAAACCGCGGCGTAGATAAACCAAACGATTACAGCGCGGAGCGTGTGGGGCAAATTATTGATGCTATTGATGATGTTGTGTACCCCGAACCTAAAGTTAAACCGAATATTGTATATGTTCAATTGGAGTCGTTTTTTGACGTGAAAAAGCTCAAAAATGTTGTGTATAACGAGGATCCCATACCGAATTTTACCGCACTTAAAGAAACTTGCCCGTCGGGATATTTACGTATTCCGGGCCTCGGCGGCGGCACGTGCAACGCTGAATTTGAAATGCTAACAGGAATGAGTGTAGGAATGTTCGGTACGTGCGAATATCCGTATAAAACAATTACTTTAAAGCACACCGCAAGTTCTATATGCTACGATCTTAAAAATTACGGATATACAACTCACGCTCTTCATGACCATACGGGAACATTTTACGACAGAAATCTAAACTATCCCAACCTGGGTTTTGATACCTTTACCCCGGTCGAATACATGCACGACGTGGAGCGCAATCCCAAAAACTGGGCAAAAGATAAAATTTTAACCGGCGAAATATTCAAATGCTTAAATTCCACAGAGGACAGGGATATGGTGTTTGTGGTGTCTGTACAGAGTCACGGCAAATATCCCACGGAAATAATTGACGATACCCAAACCGTATCCGTGGTTTCAGGCATGGATGACGAAGAATACAAAATAGGTTTTGAATATTATATAAATCAGCTCAAAGAGATGGATGCTTTTGTCGGCGAACTTGTTGCGGCTCTCCAAAATTACAGCGAACCCACGGTTCTCATCTTGTACGGAGATCATTTGCCCGCAATGAGTATTTCAAAAGAGCAGCTGGAAAACAACAATCTTTTCCAAACGGAATATGTGGTATGGTCGAATTATGGCGCTTTTCAACCGGAAAGGGAAGACCTCTATGCATACCAGCTTACCGCTAAAGTAACCGATAAATTAAACTTGAACTGCGGATATATCAACAGACTTCATAGATACTATCGTGATAATCTCGATTACAACGATGCTTTGCAAATGCTCATGTACGACGAACTCTATGGCGCAAACTATGCATACGGCTGTACATCGCCTTTTATTCCTACACAAATCAAATTCGGAATTGACCCGATATATATAACAGGTGCTTCGGTTGGTGAAACGGCAACAGTGCTCAAAGGTAGCGGATTTACTGAAAAGAGCAAAGTGTTTATAAACGGAACTCAGGTTTCGGCAACATATGTAGATACGAACACACTCATGCTCTCAAAATCAGTGGCAGAGCCTCTTGATAAAATATATGTGGCGCAAATATGCAGCGACAAATACGAACTCGGGCGAACAGAGGACTATATTGTAAAAGAAACGGATACAGTTCAGTAATAATGCTTGAGGGTAAGGATTATGACTTTTTACGACTTGATAAGATATTTTATAACATACGCTTTTCTGGGATGGTGTATCGAAGTGGGATACGCCGCGTTTAAAAAAGGAAAATTTGTAAACCGCGGATTTTTAAATGGCCCAGTATGCCCTGTGTACGGATTTGGTATGCTTATTGTGCTTGTATTTCTACTTAGATTGAAAGACAATTTTGTTGTTCTTTTCGTCGGTTCCGTGGTTCTTACGTCTGCTCTCGAATATCTAACGGGTTTTGCACTTGAAAAAGTATTTAATGACAAATGGTGGGATTATTCCGAATGTAAATACAACATAAAAGGGTATATATGCTTAAAATTTTCCCTTGCTTGGGGCGTTGCGTGCATTTTTGCGGTAAGAGTGATACATCCTTTGGCAGATAAAGTTTTAAACTTCATTCCTTTTGCGCTTAGCGTTGTTATTTTGTGTATACTCTATGCCGCGCTTACAACCGATGCTGTTCTTACAATTGCTGAAATGCTTCGCATTAAAAAGTATTTCAAAAATGCCGACAGGCTTGAAAAGCATTTGAGAGTGATTTCCGATACCGTCGGCGAAGAAATAACCGATACCGTTTTAAAAGCCGAAAAAATTTACGAGAATTTGTCCGAAAAGAGGAAAAACGGCGAAGTTATGCTTGAAGAGTACAAAATCAATCTTAAAAAGAATGTCGAAGCGTGGAACGTGTATATAAAAATGAAAACATATGCCGACAAAAAAGGCTATATGTATAACAGGCTCGCAAACGCCTTTCCGAATTACTTCGAAAAAAATATTTCCCGCATAAAGAAAATCAAATCAAGAATTAAAAATCAAAATAACGAGTAAGCAAACTCACCGTCAAGTTGCGCGGTGAGTTTTAAATTATTGTAATATAGTTAAAGGGTCGAAATATACATATAATAGATTTGGAGGAAGAACAATGAAATTATATGTGGTTACGGCAAAAAAGCTGATTGGCAACACACTGCTTATCATTGCGCTCGCGGTAGCAATCGGCTTGAATTACAATCAGTCAAAAAGTGTTTTCAATAACGAAACTTCAAAAAAATTACCCATATACAACGTTATGCGCGAAGATAAGGTTTGCGCTGTGAGTTTTGATGCCGCATGGGGTAATGAGGACACTCACAATTTAATTGGAATTTTAGAGAAGTACAATGTAAAAGCCACGTTCTTTGTTGTGGGCGATTGGGTAGATAAATATCCCGAGTCGGTAAAAGAATTGAGCGATGCCGGGCATGATATTATGAATCATTCAAACACACATCCGCATATGACACAAATCTCAAAAGAAAAAATGATTGAAGAAATTAAATTCTGCGACGATAAAATAGAAAAGATAACCGGTAAAAGGCCAAATCTCTTTAGGCCTCCCTATGGTGATTATAATGATAGCGTGGTTGAAACTTTAAAAGAAAAGGGGCATTATGCAATTCAGTGGGATGTTGACTCACTCGACTGGAAAGACTTCTCGGCAACTGAGATTTACAACCGCGTAATTCCCAAAGTGCAAAACGGCTCAATTGTACTTTTTCACAACGCCGCAAAGCACACGCCGGAAGCGTTGCCTATGATTTTGGAAAAACTGCAATCCGAAGGATACAAAATAGTGAAAATCAACGACATGATATATAAAAAAGATTATTATATGGATAACGCCGGCAAGCAAATACCCATACAAAAAGAGATTATTCCGCCCGCCGACAACATAAACAATTAAAAACACGGCTGTAAAACCTTGTGTCTTACAGCCGTGTAATAATTTTAGCCTATTGTAATTTTCCCTTCGAAAACTTCAACCGCATCACCTGTTAAATAAACGGTGCTGTCGTCGTTGTATCTTACGGTAAGTGTTCCGCCGAGAAGGTTTACTTTGATATCGGTGTTTTTGGGACAAAAACCGCTCTCGCACGCGGCAACAACAGCCGCACATGCTCCGGTACCACATTCCCACGTTTCGCCGTTTCCGCGCTCCCAAACACGCATTTTTATCGATGTTTCATCAATGATTTTTATAAACTCGGTGTTTACGCGCTCGGGGAAGAGTGGATCGGTTTCAAACTTGGGTCCGAGTTCCTCGATATCTATCTCGTCAACATTGTCTACGTACACAACGCAGTGTGGGTTGCCCATGGAAACTGTGGTAATGTTGTACACGTTGTCAGCAATTACTGTTTGACGGTTTATAACGCTGTCGCCGTCAAGCATTACAGGCACTTTTTCGGGGGCAAGCTCGGCTTTTCCCATGTCTACCTTAACGGAGGTTATCTTGCCGTTGTTGCGGTTTAACATAAGCGTTTTTATGCCGCTTAATGTTTCTACTGTTACGGTTAATTTGTCGGTAATTCCGTTTTCGTACAAATATTTTCCTACGCAACGAATTGCATTACCGCACATTTCACCCTCACTTCCGTCTAAGTTGAACATTCTCATTTTAGCATCTGCTTTGTCGGACGGGCAAATGAGTACAACACCCTCACCGCCTATGCCGTAGTGATGGTCGGAAAGGCTTACGCTTAATCCCTCGGGGTTGTCTATCTTTTGCTTGAAACAGTTAAAGTATATGTAGTCGTTGCCCGAACCTTGCATTTTTGTAAATTCAAGAACTGCCTTTTCTTTTCTCATGTGGTTGATGTCCACAAGCTCAGTGCTTTGAGCGCTGTAACGGCTCTTTATGCTGTTTGCGAGAGCGCATGCGGTGTCAAGTGAAGTAAGGCAGGGAATATTGCGTTCAATTGCCTTGCGGCGGATTTTAACGCTGTCTCTTGTGGGAATTCTACCTTTGGAAGAGGTGGATATTACGTAACTTATCTTTCCGCTTTCCATGAGGGAAATAGCGTTGTTGTCGCTTTCGTATATCTTGTAAACAACTTCCGCGTCAAGGTCGTTTCTTCTTAAAATTTCGGCTGTTCCTTCGGTTGCATATAGCTTAAATCCGAGGTCGGCAAATTTCTTTGCAACGTCGCCGATTTCGTGCTTGTCGGAGTCACGAACGGTGATGAATACGCCGCCGTTTCTCTTCATGGTGTAACCACTGCTCAAAAGACCTTTGCAAATTGCCTCTTCGCGAGTGCTTGCAATACCGAGAACTTCTCCGGTAGATTTCATTTCGGGTCCGAGGTGGTTGTCGACATTTGCCAATTTTTCAAATGAGAACACAGGAACTTTTACGGCAACATAAGGAGATGCCGGATAAAGACCTGTACCGTAACCCATATCTTTAAGCTTTTCGCCGAGCATTGCACGAGTTGCCAAATCTACCATGGGTATTCCGGTAACTTTGCTGATGTAGGGGATAGTTCTCGAGCTTCTGGGGTTTACCTCAATTACATAGAGCTCATCGTCATATATGAGGTACTGTATGTTTACAAGTCCTATTGCTTTAAGGGAAAGCGAAAGATTTCTTGTACTTTCTATTATCTTTTCGGTAAGCCTGTCGGAAATATTCCACGCGGGATATACGGCAATAGAGTCACCGGAGTGAACGCCGGCGCGCTCGATATGTTCCATGATTCCCGGAATGAGTATGTCTTCGCCGTCGCAAATAGCGTCAACTTCAAGCTCGGTGCCCATGAGATATTTGTCGATAAGTACAGGGTTTTCAATGTTTGTGTCCAAAATGATAGACATATATTCTTTAATGTCGTTTTCACTGAACGCAATAATCATGTTTTGACCGCCGAGAACGTAAGATGGGCGCATAAGTACGGGGTAACCTACTTTTTCAGCCGCCGCAAGCGCTTCCTCGGTTGTCATAACAGTTGAGCCTTTCGGTCTTAAAATTCCATGTTTTTCCAAAAGTTCGTCAAAAAGTTCGCGGTCTTCTGCGGCATCAATGCTCTCTGCCGATGTTCCGAGAATTTTTACGCCGTTTTCAGAAAGATATGATGTGAGGTTTATAGCAGTCTGCCCTCCGAATGCCACAACAACGCCGCAAGGCTTTTCAACTTTTATAATATTCATGGCATCTTCGTTTGTAAGAGGCTCAAAATAGAGTCTGTCTGCCGTGTCGAAATCGGTGGAAACTGTTTCGGGGTTGTTGTTTACGATTACAACGTCGTAACCCGCTCTTTTAAGTGACCATACGCAATGAACTGAAGCGTAGTCAAACTCTACACCTTGTCCTATGCGGATAGGACCGGATCCGAACACAATAACGGTTTTTCTGTTTTTGTCCATTGTTTCCAAAAACTCTTCAGCTTCATTTTCTTCCTCGTATGAAGAATAGAAATAAGGCGTGGTTGCGCGAAATTCTGCCGCACATGTGTCAACCATTTTAAATGATGCGTCTATGTGGTTTTTAACCTCTTGTCCGCTTATTCTTTCAATTGCGGTGTCGGGGAAACCGAGTTTTTTTGCTTTTAAATAAATGTCATCATCAAGAGTGCTTGATGCAAGCTCTTTTTCGAAATCAGTAAGATTTTGAAGTTTCGCGAGAAACCACTTATCGATTTTTGTAATATCGTTGATATACTCTAAGTCAACGCCTCTCTTAATCGCTTCGTACACAACAAAAAGTCTCTGGTCGTCGCATGAGTTAAGACGTGATTTAACTTCGTCGTCGGAAAGTTTTGCGATTTTGGGGCTTGTGAGAGTGTCGATTTTCAATTCCGCTCCGCGAACAGCTTTCATTATAGCTTCTTCAAATGTTGAGCCAATACTCATAACTTCGCCCGTTGCTTTCATCTGAGTGCCGAGTTTTTTGCTTGCGTAAACGAATTTGTCAAAGGGCCACTTGGGGAGCTTTACAACAACATAGTCTATTGTAGGCTCAAATGCCGCATATGTTACGCCGGTAACGTCGTTTTTGATTTAGTCAAGATTGTAACCGATTGCAATTTTTGTGGCAACTTTTGCTATTGGGTAGCCGGTAGCTTTTGAAGCGAGCGCGGAAGAACGCGAAACTCTGGGGTTTACCTCAATTACAGCGTATTCAAAGCTGTTGGGATTTAACGCAAATTGGCAGTTGCAACCGCCCTCTACTTTTAATGCGCTTACAATGTCAAGCGCGGCACTGCGGAGCATTTGATATTCTTTGTCTGCTAAAGTAACAGCCGGTGCAATAACCACCGAGTCGCCTGTGTGAACGCCGACGGGGTCGAAGTTTTCCATACTGCACACGGTTATAACGTTGCCCGCATGGTCGCGAATAACTTCAAATTCTATTTCTTTCCAACCGGAAATACATTTTTCCACAAGTATCTGATTAATAGGTGAGCAGTAAATGCCGTTTGCGGCGATTTCGCGAAGCTCTGCCTCGTCGTTTACAATTCCGCCGCCTGTTCCGCCGAGGGTAAATGCGGGGCGAATAATAAGAGGATAGCCTGTTTGATTTGCAAATTCAACGGCATCTTCAACGGTTGTAACAACGGTTGAAGGAATAACCGGCTGGCCGATAGACTCCATTGTGTCTTTAAATTGTTGTCTGTCTTCGGCTTTATCTATTGTTTCGGGGTTTGCGCCTAAAAGTGTAACGCAGTGTTTTTCAAGAAATCCTTCTTTTGCAAGTTGCATGGAAAGTGTGAGGCCTGTCTGTCCGCCGAGGGTAGAGAGCAAGCTGTCCGGCTTTTCTTTTTCGATTATTCTTTTTATAGTTGTAATGTTTAGAGGCTCTATGTAGATTTCATCTGCCATGGAGTTGTCGGTCATAATTGTTGCGGGGTTGGAGTTTACCAAAACAACCTCAAGCCCCGCGTCTTTAAGCGCGCGGCAAGCCTGAGTTCCCGCGTAGTCAAACTCTGCGGCCTGACCTATAACAATAGGGCCCGAGCCTATTACCATTACCTTTTTTAAGTCTTTATTGAGCGGCATTTGTCATTCCTCCTTTGATGAGTTCTATAAATCTGTCGAATAAAAATTCTGTGTCGTGCGGTCCGCCGCATGCCTCGGGGTGGAACTGAACGGAAAATGCGCTTTTGTCCGCATAGTCAATTCCCTCGCAGGTACCGTCGTTTACATTGTAGAAACTTACGCTTGCATTTTCAGGAAGGCTGTCCGACTCTATGGCGTATCCGTGGTTCTGGCTCGAAATGTAAATTCTTCCTGTTTTAACATCTTTAACAGGTTGATTTTCTCCGCGGTGACCGTATTTTAATTTTTGTGATTTTGCGCCGTTTGCCAAAGCGAGAAGTTGGTGACCGAGGCAAATGCCAAAAGTGGGTATGTTTTTCTCTTTAAGCTCAGCAAGCTCTCTTATAACGCCCGCGTTTTCCGTCGGGTCTCCGGGGCCGTTTGAAAGCATTATGCCATCGGGATTTAACGCACAAATTTCACTTGCCGTAGTGCTGTGGGGCACAACAGTTACATTACATCCGCGATTTAAAAGCTCACGTCTTATGTTGTCTTTTGAGCCGAAATCCCAAAGCACAACGTCGCAAAATGCATCTTCGGCCTTAAAGCTCTTTACTTCCTTGGAGCTTACCAACGCAACAGGCTCCGGCTGACTGTGATTTTTTAACTTTTCGCATATCGCATCAATATCCGATATGTCGGAGGTAATCATGCCGTTCATTGTGCCTTTTTCTCGCAATATCTTTGTAAGCTGCCTTGTGTCAATTCCGCAAAGACCTATAACGCCGTTATTCGTAAGATAGCTTTCAAGATCACCTTCGCATCTGAAGTTTGACGGTGTTTTGCAAATGTCTTTTACGATGTACGCTTTAAGATAAGGCTTGTCGCTTTCAAAATCTTCGCTCATAACGCCGTAGTTGCCTATGAGCGGAAACGTTTGCACAACGATTTGCCCGCAATAGCTGGGATCGGTAATTGTTTCGTTGTAGCCGGTCATGGCTGTGGTGAAAACAATTTCTCCCATAGCTTCGCCGTCTGCGGCAAAGCCCATTCCTTTAAAAATTTTTCCGTTTTCAAGTACAAGATATTTAGTGTTATTCATTTTTTACCCCCAAGCATCCATTTTAACTATTATTTTATAGCAAAACAGGGGTACTTGTCAACAAGTATTACCAACAATATTAAAAAAAATTTTTTGTATATTTTGTAGAAACGTACAAGAAACCTGTATAAATATACAAAGTAAAGGAATTTTTATGCAATTTATGTATATTTCTTGACTTATAAGATATAAATGGTGTATAATATATGTGCAAAAAGAGGTGGAATGTGTGAAGCGACTGTCAAAACTTATTTTCAGCAAAAAAATATTCGGTGTAATGCTCCTTGCGGCACAGTTGTTTTTAGTTGTCGCCACTGCCGACATGCTATACACTTCGAGAATTTTCATTCTCGGAGGAACAACACTCCTATCCGCCCTTGTGATATTTTTTGAAATAAACAGAGACGTTTCGCCCAGCTTTAAAATAATATGGATAGCATTAATCGCTCTTGTGCCTTTTTTCGGCTCCGTGCTGTATATCTATGTTCATTTTGACGTGCTCACGTTCGGCCTGAAAAAACGGACGGACGTTTTTTCAGAAGAAATAAAAAAGCGCACCCGCGTTTTGAGCGAAACCATGACAAAAGTTTTGGAAAATGAACCC
The DNA here is from genome assembly GCA_964606825.1 of uncultured Oscillospiraceae bacterium. Lineage (GTDB taxonomy): Bacteria > Bacillota > Clostridia > UMGS1810 > UMGS1810 > CAKSIN01. Next base: position 9,231 of record CAZSIY010000018.1, read on the forward strand.
GAAGAGGCGGGAATATTAAACTACCTTTTCGAATACGCAAGCGCCCCTAGCTTTGCTAACAGCGGTGTAAAATACTACGACATGGGCGAAAAAATGTATCGCGCCTTGATAAAAGACATGGAAAATGCCGAAAAATATATCTTTTTGGAGTATTTTATCATAAACGAAAACGACTTCATGTGGAAAAATCTTTTTAATATCCTTAAAAAAAAGGCATCAAGCGGCGTTGACGTGAGAATAATTTATGACGGCATGGGCTCGCTTACGTGCGCATCTTCCGCGCTTGTAAATGATTTGAAAAATGCGGGTATATCCCTTAGAATTTTTTCGCCGGTAAAACCCTTTTTATCTACTTATCATAACAACCGCGATCACCGCAAAATCGCCGTTGTAGACGGAAAATACGCATATACGGGCGGCGTAAACATCGCCGACGAGTATATAAACAAAAAATGCCGTTTCGGCCATTGGAAAGACAGCGCCGTGCGAATTGACGGCGAGGCGGCCGAAGGCTTTACCTTTATGTTTTTGAGAATGTGGGCGTTTTTGGGCAAAACAGATGATAAATATGAAAAATATTTGCCCGACTTTTTGCCGAATTACAACGCTTCGGGTTATGTGGCGCCTTTTGACGATAACCCGCTCGATAACGAATATGTTACCGAAAGCCTGTTTTTACATATGATAAACAGCGCACAAAAATATATCTATATTTCCACTCCGTATCTTATTCTCGATGATGAGCTTGCAAATGCTCTGCGTTTTGCCGCAAAAAGGGGAGTGGACGTGAGAATTACCATGCCACATATTCCGGACAAATGGTACGCTTTTGCCCTTGCAAGAACATACTACCCCGAGCTTTTAAATGCCGGTGTTAAAATATATGAATACACTCCCGGATTTTCTCATGCAGAAAGCATCGTGTCCGACGGAAAGCGCGCTTACATAGGCTCGGCAAATTGCGATTTTCGCAGTTTGTACCTTCACTATGAGTGCGGCGCCTATATTTACAAAAATCCAGTTGTGAATACCTTGCACGACGACTATTTGGCAACACTTTCCAAATGCAATAAATTCACTTTCGAAGATTATAAATCATTGAAACTCACATACAGGCTTGCCGGCAGAATATTCAGGCTGTTTGCGCCGCTGATGTGAGGGAATAACTATGTATCAAAATCAATGTTGATTTTGAATAAATATTTTCACAAAAGGCAAAAAAACATGAAAAAGACAACAAGATTTATTGTTACGCTTGCAATGATGATTTTTGTTTTGTCCTGCGCGGCGATTGTATATGCGGCAGACGGCGTAAACAAAATATCAAAAACAGCTTCCGTAACAACAGGCATAGGCAGCAGTGTTACCGTTTCCACGGCAGATGTTTTTCCGGTGGAAGGTAACTCTTTGAGCTACATTTCTTTTATTGTCGACGGATTGGATGAAAAAGATAGCTGGAAATGCGAATATTTGGCCTCTAACAATGAAAATTTCGGGAGGCCTTTGAAAACAGCTATTTTTAACAAAAACGGCTCTTTGGCGTATTTTCGACTTTATAACCTCGATCAAACGGTTGGCAAGAAATATTTTTGAAAAAAATTAAAAAGCGGAGCGGCTCTGTGGAATATGAACCGATAACAATTTCGGTGGATTACGTTCAGAGTATTCCGCTTGATAAACCTTATTTCAGTTCTTCAACTACTTCATCAACGCTTCAAAGCAATGTATACGCAAATTTGTTTACATCGATTAAAAGTTTTAATAATATCGATGTAAAAATGGTAGACAAAAACGGCATTATGTATGCGGCTTCGTACAGCAATCTTTACAATAGCAAATATTCCGGAACCATGCAAGACGAGAGATACACGGCGATACTCGGCAATGCTTAAATAGTGTATTTATCGGTCACAAGATATGGTTTAGCGCTTTACAGCCAAAAACCGTTTAAAAACGGAAACTACGATTTGGCAGTGGAAATAGACGACACAAAATATACTGTAGAAGATGTGGTTACTTTAACCGATGTTGCAATGATTGGTATAAATGATGCTACTTCGGATTTTCCCGAAACTTTCATATGTGATACCAAAGGCTATTTTCAGTTAATTTTACAGGCGGAAATCCCGATGATTTTGATTTTGCCATAAAAGACAACAAGGGAAATACCAATGCAACAACCGTAAGTAAAATGGTTTTAGATACGTATCATCCTGGAATCAATGTTGTTTACACCGTAGAAACGGTTGATGAAAGCGGATTTGAAACAGACGTTTATGAATATGAAGTAATTACCGAAAAAGATTATATCATGAAATATCAACGTAATTTTTATACAAGCAATCCGCAATATCGCGTAGATATTTACGGCGAAAGCGTATCTAAAGATAACAAAGCGAGCATTGTATTTAGCTCCAAAAATTGCTTTGCGGATAATACTTATAAAATTGAGTTGGTATGCAATGACAATGTAATTTCCGAAGTTTTTGCCTTGCCGAATGACGACGGTGTTTTTGAAATTGATTTTAAAGATGCCGACGGCAACCTTATTCAGCTTGAGGAAGATAATGAATATCGCATAGATCTCTATTGTAAAAACACAAGAAACGAATGGGATAGGCGTGATAGTTCATGGATCTCTTTAAACAGCTCCGAGCAAGTAAGCACCGGTTATGCAAATATTACTTCAAATATATTTTTCGACTATCCCAATGTACATGCATATGCCTATGTAAAAACCGAGCTCGCCTCAAACTATTCGGACAACAGCAAATTCAAGTTTGAAGCCGTAAAACCCGATGGCATCGTAATTGAACTTTCAGACTTTAATGTAGAGAGAAAGTCCATAAACAACTGCGCAAGATTATCCATTGTTTTTAAAAAGAATGTAAGCGAAATTTTCGAATTGGATACATGCGCTCAGCTTCGCATGAGTTGTGACGGCGAGTTGCTTAACAAACGCACCAACTACAATACATATTACCCCGAACAAGATGCATACGATACATCATATAAATACGGCGATAACGCTAACCGTATAGAGGGCGTTTCTTTGCAGCGCTATGATAACGTTCAAACCGTAGAACTTGCTCTCTACGAACCGGTTACTCTGAAACAGGTTAAAAAAATATCCCTTGTACTTGATGAGGAAGGTGATTCTTATCAGGATTGGGTAATTCCCGCAAACACAGCTTTAGACTGCTATACCGATTATTGGTATGAAATTTTTGTAAACGGCAAAGCGGTATACGGTTCGATAAACGCCAACAAATTTGCGCCATATGGAGCGGTACCCTCTAATGCCACTTACAGCATAACCACCGCCGAAACCGAGCACGGAACAATAAGCGTTTCTTCTTCGAGTGCAAAAGCGGAGACATAATTATCGTAACCGCTGTGGCAGATGAAGGATATGAATATACTCCCAATTCCGTTACCGTAAATTCAAAACCCGTTATCGGAAGAAGTTTTTACGCAACGGAAAACAGCGTAGTATCGGCATCTTTCAGAAAAAAATTTGTAGAGAAATACAATTTGACAATTTCAACAAATTCTTCTTATTGTGAAATAACAGCCGATAAATCAAGTAATACATTTATTGTGGTGGTAAACCTAAATTTATATAGCGGCTACTATTGCCGCTTTTAATTTGCGTTATCGGTTTTGCCTATAAATCTGTAATAAATTTCTAATGGCATAATCTTTTCGCCGTTTTCGTTTACCTTTTCGTGAATAACGATTTTTTCAA
>CAZSIY010000019.1:0-12879 GCA_964606825.1 uncultured Oscillospiraceae bacterium
CCTATAATGGGCAATGGCGCTCTTGATGTAATGGTGTATGCAGGAATAGTCGCATTTGCACTTATTTGCCTGTTTATGGTTGTAAAGTACAGGCTCCCGGGATTTGTGGCTGTGTTTGCGCTTACACTTCAGGTGGCTTGCCAGATACTTGCGCTCTCGGTTCCGCAATTTACCCTTACACTTCCGGGTATTGCTGCGGTAATTCTTTCAATCGGCATGGGCGTTGATGCCAACATAATTACAGCTGAGAGAATAAGAGAAGAAATTGCCGACGGAAAAACAGTCCGTGCGGCGGTTGAAGCGGGATTTCACAAAGCGTTTTCCTCGGTATTTGATGGGAATATAACCGTTATAATTGTTGCTGTAATACTTATGATGTTCGGATCGGGTACAATGCTCTCGTTCGGATATTCACTTCTTACAGGAGTAATTTTAAATTTCATTTGCGGTGTGGTTACCTCAAAGCTTATGATAAAATCACTCAGTGGATATAAATGTTTCGGAAAGCCAGTGTTTTTCGGAAGTGGAAAGAAGAACGAAAAAGTATTTCCTTTCTACCAAAAGCGCTTTAAATTTTATGCGATTTCGCTTGTTATTTTCGCAATCGGAATTGGCGGAATGTTTGTAAACGGCGTTAATTTTGATATTCAATTCAAAGGCGGCGCCATTATAAACTATACCTACTCGGACGATATCGATACCGGAAAAGTTGAAAAATTGACCGAAAAAATTCTTGACAGAAAATGTGATGTGCAAACTAAAACCGATTTAACGTCAAATTCAAAAAAGATAGTTTTAAATTTGGCGGGAAAAGAAGGCCTTGCTTCCGATGCACAGGATAAACTTACCAAAAACTTAAAAGATGCTTTTCCGCAAAACAACATAGCTCTTTCCGACGTTTCGGTAGTTGAGCCATTTATCGGAAAAGATTTTGCCATAGACAGCACAAAAGCAATTGCGATATCTGCGGTGCTTATAATACTTTACGTGTGGTTCAGTTTCAGAAAAGTTTCGGGATTGTCAGCCGGCGTTACCGGACTTATTGCGTTGCTACACGATGTGTTGATAGTATTTTTTGCGTTTGTTGTGTTTAACATTCCGATAAACGACTCGTTTGTTTCCGCCGCTCTTACGATTTTGGGATTTTCGATTAACGATACTATCGTAATTTATGACCGAGTTCGCGAAAACAAGCTCCATTACGGCTGCAAAATGCCTATGGAAGAAATTGTAAATAAGAGTATAAGTCAGTCGTTTACAAGGTCTTTAAACACAAATTTGTGTACTCTTTTGAGTGTGATTGTGGTGTATGTTTTTTCTTGCATGCAGGACATACAGTCAATAAAAAGTTTTGCACTTCCAATGATTTTCGGAATAATAAGCGGTTGCTATTCAACTGTTTGTATAGCCGGCCCTATTTGGGTAAGCTGGCAAAAGTTCAGAGAAAAGAAAATAAATTAATTATAAAAAGGCGGTTGCAGAGTGTGTGCAACCGTCTTTTTACACTAAAACACAGGAAACGGTAAATTTTTTGTAGACTGTATTGACATTTTATTTTTTATATGCTAAACTAGTTAAGCAAGCAAAGGTTAATCAAATTTATCGAACTTTTGCGGAGGTAAATCATGAAATATTCAATTGCTAAAATTGCTGAAGAGCTAGGTGTGAGCAAAGCAACGGTTTCGCTCGTGATAAACGGCAAGGCACACGAAAGTCGAATTAGCCCCGATGTTGAAGAGCGTATAAAAAAGTTTTGCTGCGAGGTTAATTACATACCAAATATTCACGCTCAACGCATGAACCGAAAATTCGCAAAAAATATCGGATTTTTGGTAAATCAATGCGCTAAACGATATGAAACAAATCCTTTTTCGGATTTTAATGTAAGCGAGATTATGGGCGGTATTGTGTCGGCGGCAGATGATAGCGGTTTTAGAGTAACTGTGCAGTTGTATGATGACAATATGGACGAAAACCGCGTTTACGACTGGCTGAGAAATCATGAAATAGACGGCTTGATTTATTACGGTATGGACATACCAAAAAAATGGCTGGATGTTTTTGTAAAAGAACAAAGAAAAGTTGTTGGAATAGGTGTAAGGCCGAGCGAAAACATTTCCAATGTGAATATCGATAATTTCAATTGTTCGAAAAAATTAACTTCGCGTGTAATTTTATCCGGCAGAAAAAAGCCGATGTATATATCGGGAATAGACGGAAGTTTTGTTTCCGACGAGCGAAAAAACGGATTTTTGGCGGCGTGTGTTGAAAACGGCATAGAAATTGGTGAAAATTCTGTATTTTCCGCGGAATTTTCGGAAAGCGTTGCTGAAAAAATTATATCGGAACTCAATATTGAAGCCGATGCTGTAATCTGCGCGAATGACGACATGGCTCTCGGCGTGCTCAAGGCACTTAAAAGATTAAAAATTGATGTTCCCGGTAAAATAGCGGTTGCCGGCGCCGACAATATAAATATAGGGCAGTATTTCTCGCCTTCGCTCACCACGTTTTCGAATATGCAACGCGAGCTTGGCATAAAGGCGGTAGAGTGCCTTATACGCATGGTTAACGGCGGTAAAAACGAAAATATAGTATTGGAAAGCAGTGTTATTGAAAGAAAGTCTGCAATATTGCAGACTTATTAATCTATAAAAGGAGAGAGAAAAATGGAAAAAAATGATTTTAAAACAAGCAGAGCAGTGGTTATTGAACGTCCGTATGAAGCGAATTTGAGGGAAATTAAGCTCACCGAGCCAATGGACGATGCATTTGTCGCAAAAACACTTTACAGCAGTATAAGCAGTGGTACCGACATGAAAACCTATCGTGGTCAGCAACACCCGGAACAGTGCTATTATCCTTTGGTTCCCGGTTACGAAACAGCCGGTGTCGTGGTGAAAGTTCCCGATTCTTTCGCGGATTTGAGCCATTTTCCGGAAAGTGCACGCGAGCTGAAAGTGGGAGACCGGGTAATGATTAACGAATGCCGCAAATACGGCGACGTGTGCTCCGCATGGGGCGGCGGCAGTGAATATACCATTAAAGATTCAAACACCACAAACAATCAGTTTGACTATATGGTGAAAATTCCCGATAACGTTAGTGATGTTCAAGCGGTTTTGGCGTATCTCGCATGCGTTCCTTTAAAAGGAATACAGAGAATGACACTTCGCCCGAATGAAACAATTGTCGTAATAGGAGCCGGAATGGTTGGAATAAGCGCCATTCAGGAACTTAAAATATTGGAACCCTCGCTCAATGTGATTTGTATTGAGAAAAATGCATTTAGAAGGAGCATTGCGGAAAAATATGCCGACTATGTGGTTTCTCCGGAAGATGCGGTTGAAAGAATATCCGAATACACAAACGGAAAAATGGCAGATCAACTTATGGAATGTTCGGGAAATCCACAAGTTGTGGGAACTCTTCATAAATACATAAAAGACGGCGGCTGGGAAAATGATGACCAACCGGCACATATTCATTTACAAGGCGATTATCCCGATAAAATCATATTTGACCACTATCACAGATGGTTTGTAAAAAATGCCACTATCACCATGACATGCGCTTTAAAAGCAGGTTGCAAAGAACAGATTTTACAGTGGATGAGCGAAGGTAAATTCGATACGGAAGGGTTGCCAATAGAAATATGGCCCGTAAGCAAATGCAAAGAAGCCTTTGAATACAAGGAAAAAATGGGCGAAGAAGTATTTAAAATAGTGTTCGATTGGAGTAAATAATTATGATTTTTGGAAATGCCTCTTGGGGTTTCAGAGAAGAGTCTCTTGAAAAACAACTTGAAATTACTTCCGACATGGGATTGGAAGTATTGGAATTGGGAATAGCAAATGCACCCAATGACATACCTCTTGATATCGGAAATGAAGAGATTTCCGAGGTGAAATCGTTGTTTGAAAAATACGGTATAAAACTAATGTGCGCCGCAACAGGCAATGATTTTACCAACGGAAATCGCGACGATATCGCCAAAATTAAAAGAGTAATTGATATTTGCTCGAAAATGGGCATAGAGTACGTAAGAATTTTTGCCGGATTTTCACCGTCGGCTAAAGTATGCGGGAAAATTTGGGATAACATGATTTTTTGCCTTAACGAAGTTTATAAATACGCCAAAGAGAAGAACGTTACGCTTACTGTTGAAACTCACGGCGGTGTAAAAAGTTTTGATGACGGGGTTGAACATTTTTCCAGTGCAACAACCGATAAAAAATCACTTTTAAAGATGATGAACGAGGTTCCCGATATTAAATTTAACTTTGACCCCGCAAATTTGTGGGCGGTTGGCATTGAAAAACCCGAAAGTGTATATGAAATATTAAAAGAAAAAATATGCACGGTACATTTGAAAGATTTTGCAAACCTTCCGTCCGGTCATTTATTGCCCGCTTCTTGCGGAGAAAGCAATATGAACTGGAAAAATATATTGGAACCTATGAAAAATTTGAACATTCCCGCGCTTTTTGAATATGAAAACACTGAAGACGTTAAGCAGGGAAGCAAAAGATGCGATAATTATATTAAAAAAATCATAAAGGAGATTGAAAGATGAAACCACAAATTATTTTTATGCCACATGCAAATATTCAGTATTCACAGCTTGCTCCCCAAAAAAGGCATTGGGTTATGAAAAATTGCTATGAAAAACTCTTTGACATAATAGACAGTGGAGATTATAAAATCGCTTTTGAGGCAAGCGGTATCACCATAGACGAAATGGCAAAGCAGGCTCCCGAAGTGTTGGCTAAACTGAAAAAACTCATTTCAAACGGAAAAATCGAACCGGTTGCATCACCGTATATACATTTTATGCTTGCGAATATACCGTATGAAGTATGCGTCAACTCGCTTATTCATTCTCGCGACGTATGGGAAAAGCATACCGGTTTCAGACCTAAAGTCGGTTGGAACCCCGAGTGCGGCTGGGCGGGATATATACCCGACGTATATAAAGAAGCGGGTTTTGAGTCGCTCGTAATGGATGCGGACTCTTTTATGCTTTCGTTTGATGAAATAAGAAAAGCAACAGGCCTTGAATATGATGTGGCAGGTCACAGCAACAAAAACCATCTTTTTAAAATTGAGGACTACATAAAAGATAAACCGCAATTTTTAAAATATATAACAAACCCCTCGATTGCTTCCAACGGACTTAAAATGATATTCCGCTCCGATTGCATGGCTAATTTGCTTTTATGGTATCTTATGGGCGCTACCGAAGGCCTTCGCGAAGAACCGATTAATATGGACGAAATAAACAATATGCTTGAAAATTGGAAAAATCGAATTTCCGACAGCGGTTCGTTTATTATGCCGTATGCCGAAGATGCCGAATATATAGGCTCAAGCGCATATTTCTATGTAAAACAGTTTAACCAAGCGAGATTTTTCGAAGAGGAGCCGAAGTCCGTTGACAGATTTAAAGAAATTTTGGATACTGCCAAGGCAAACGGATATGAGTATGCATTGCCTTCACAAGTTATTGAAAACTCGAAAAACATAATCGAAAACGACAGAATAGACTGCATCGAAAACGGCGTTGCATGGCACGGTGGCACAGCTAAAGCGTGGGCAAATACTGAGTATTCGAGAATTATGGACCCCGTATGTATGTCTATTTTCAACGGTATTAAAGCTGTTGCCGCAAAACTTGGAGAAGATATGAAAAATCTAGACATTGAGTTAAACAATGCCATGAGAGCGCTTGCAAGTGCGTGGGTTTCCGATTCTCGTTGGCCTCCTATGCCCACAAGTCCCGGAAGATTTAATGTGCGTGAGTCGCTCGACGACATGTATAAGGCGAATGAATGTATTGCAAAAGCTATGGAAAACGGCGGTATTGCCAATAAAAAAGGAATATATTCTCCGACACTTATGAAAACTCAGATTAAGTCAATAGATGATAAGTTGATGAATATTGAGTATTTTGGTGAATAATATGCCTGGCGACAAAAAACTTGAACTTATTCATATGCAAATTACGCGAAATTGTAATTTGAGATGCTGGTTTTGTGGGCAATGGGGAAATAAAGGTTTTTTCTCAAATGCGAGTGGCGAGGAAATGAAAATCGATGACTGGAAAAGTGTTATCAATTCCGTTATCAGCCGATGTAATTTCCAAAAAGATTATCCCTCTGTTATACTTTGGGGCGGTGAGCCACTGGTGTCGCCAATTTTTGGTGAATTAGCATCGTATCTTTCAGAGCATGGATTTGAGCTCGGAATAGTTACAAACGGCGTCCTCATAGATAAGTGGAGTGACATTTTAAAAAGCAGTTTTAAAAGGATATACATTTCAATAGATGGTACGCGCGAAATACATGACAGCATAAGAGGCAAAGGTGTGTTTGATAAAGTTGTATCAAACGTCGGATTGATTAAGGGGTCTAATGCCCAAATAAGCGTTATGACGGTTTTATCACCGCAAATTTTGCCGATTTTGCATGAATTTCCGCGATGTTTGGAAAAACTCGCTCCCGATGAATTGTTGCTTCAAGATATGATATGCATGTCGGAAGATGAAGCGGTAAGCTACAAAAAATGGCTTAAATCGAGTTTTGGATATGATGCAAAGGATATAAATTCATGGCAAAGCGCGCTTCCGGAGGATTATCAAGAAATGAAATCCGCTGCTCTGAAAAAAGTGTTTGGCGAAGTTTTTCCGTTTCCGGTTAGATACATGGCGCACGGAAGCGGTGCGTTGAACGAGCACTGCTTGTCGCCATATAGACATATTCACGTAGCGTGGAACGGTAATGTTTTGTATTGCACAGACTTTTACGACTTTTATGCCGGTAATGCTATGAAAGAAGATGTGATGGATATATTTGAAAATAATGTGTCCGAAAAATTTAGAAATGAAATTTTAAAAGGCAATTGCCCTTCATGTAATCATTGCTCCTGGAAAAACAATTTTACTTTTAAACTCTAAAAGATATTACTAAGGCAGGAATTTGCATTTTTTGCAAATTCCTGCCTTAAATGCGATTATATTAATCTTTAAAAAGTGTGGAGGCGTGTTTTTTTAGCGTTTTTAAAAGTATAATTCCCAAAACTCCGCATGAAATAATTTCGCCAATTCCCACTGTAAGCGCTATAAGCCAAAGCGCGCTATCCACGTGATACGCCTTTGCAAGAACTAACGGAACTACAATCGTGTTTGCAACAATGGGGCCTGCCGGCGCAAGATACATACTTTTCTTTCTCACAGCTCTTGTTATAAGCGCGCCTATAAGAGTTGCCAAACTTCCGAAAACTGTATCCCATATGACAGCACCCGTAATAAGATTTGAAATAATGCACCCCACAAAAAGTCCGGACACTGAGCTCATTGTAAAGTAGGGAAGAACCGTAAGCGCTTCGCTGAGCCTTATTTGAACGGCTCCGCTCGCCAAATTCAAAGAGTTTGCAACAAGCGTGAGCACAACGTACATAGCGGCAATAATCGCACCGTTTGTTATAAATCTTGTCTTTTTCATCGGTGTTTTGCTCCTTTAAAGAATGTCATTAATAAAATACGCACATGTGTTGGAATGTGAACCGTCCGGCGCAACCGCATCAAAACGAACGTACCCGTCATTTTCGTAAACGTCAAAAATAGCCTCGCCGTCGCCGTTTATATCTACGCGCTCGCTACGTCTACCTTTTGTAGAAATTGCGGAATATAAGGCATTTTTGCACGTTAAATGAGCTTTATTGGCTTCGATGTAAAGTTCGGTGATTTGCGGAGCACCTTTGCCGGCGCAAGCGTACAAATTATGTTTTTCCATGGCATCTATTATACTAGGATAGGTAAGCTCGCTTGAATTTATCATCACAAATCCGCCGAAGCTGTCATCTTTCCCGTTGTGATTGTCATCACAAGCGGTGCAAGCCATTTTCTGCCCGTTTCTTAAAAAGTCATCATATGCGTTTATGTCATATTCATATAAGCCGCTTATTGCGGTTGAGTTGTTATATATTTCCACTGCCCAAAGGTTATCGTATTTTAAATAGTCGCAAGCGTTTTCAAGCGACCATCTTGGGTGGTTGTATGTTACCAAAAATCCGGCATTGTTTGCTTTTGATATCATGTCGTTAATGCCTTCTTTTGTGTAGCTTCTTTGGTATTCGCCGCAAGAATGTACGATTGAATCTTTGATTTCGTCATTTACATAGTGGTCATACACGGAGTTGTAACAAGGTGTGTCGATATTTTTCGCATCTTTTGCATAAAAATTAAAATGCGCCACTTTCATGTCGAGAGCTTTAAGTGTGGAAAGGCTTGCAAATTCTTTAACAGCAACTTCGCATGCCGTTAGTGCCAAAAAATTCTTGTCGTTTAAATCGCTGTGCTCGATTAAGTGTTCATGGTCTGTAAATGCAATTATATTGTATCCGTTTTCGGTATAAATTTTTTTAAGGTGTTCGGGCGTAAAGCGACCGTCGGAATTCGTACTATGGCAATGAAGATTTGCTTTGTAGAAGTTCTTTTCGGAAGTTAAAAGGTATTTTTTCATGGTTTTCTCCTTGGATTCTATTTATAGCGCTTTTAATTATATCATTTAATTAAAAAAAGTAAAGCGCGTCAGTCGGCATTGAATATAAATTCGGTGTTTTGATATTCTTTGTCCAAATAGTTTTCCACATCTATGTCGCTTATAACGCAGTCAAGCTCGGAAACATCGCAAAGTTTGTATGCCGAAAATCTGTTTACCTTACTGCTGTCGCATAGAAAGACCTTTTTCTCCGCGTTTTCAATCATCAGTTTTCGAGGCATTATCTCGTTTGCGAAGCAGTCGTATAATATTCCTCCGGAAGTTAGCGCCTGTACAGAAAAAAAACACAAATCGGCATGAACGGAGCGGATAAATTCTTCAGCTTGCGCTCCCACACAGCATGAGCGATTTTCGGGGTTAAGCCTACCGCCTGCAAAAAACGAGTTTATTCCGTATTCCGAAACCGCCGTCATTGTAGAGAGGCTGTTTGTTACTATTGTTATGTCTTTTATGCCTTTTAAATATTCTATCATAAAATAAGTGCTCGTTGAACTGTCTAAAAATATTACGTCGCCGCTTTTTACCATTGAAGCGGCAATTTGAGCAACGTGATTTTTTTCTTTTGTGTTTTTGTGACTTCGTAAAAAATACGGTATTTGTCTGTTTACAGACATTTTTATCTCGGCACCGCCGTAACTTCTGGTAATAAGGCCCTGCATTTCGAGCTTTTTTAAATCCCTTCTTATGCTTGACGGACTTATGTGTATTTTGGCGGCGAGATATTCAACCGTTGCATAGTTGTTTTGCTCAAGAAGAGCCATAATTTCGCGTTCGCGTTCGTTTCCGTACATGTTTATCACCCTTTGCGTATTGCTGCGTATTTGTCATATGAATATATGAAATCTTTCCATATTTTCGCCAATATTGATTTTTGTTGCTCATTAATTATATAATATTTTTTGTAGTTTGTAAAGAATAATTTTAACGGGAGATGAACAATCTTGTATGATGTAGCGATAATAGGCGCCGGTGTTGTGGGTGCCATGATTGCAAGAGAACTTACAAAGTATAATTTGAAAATTTGTGTTCTCGAAAAAGAAAACGACGTTGCGATGGGCGCAACAAAGGCAAACTCGGCTATTGTTCACGCCGGATTTGATGCAAAACCCGGCACGCTTAAAGCAAAATTAAACGTTGAGGGTTCTAAAATGATGGAGAAAACCGCAAAAGAACTCGGCGTAAAATATTTAAAAAGCGGCTCACTTGTAATAGGGTTTGACGAAAACGACCTTAAAACAATAAATGAGCTTTTTGAGCGCGGAACCGAAAATGGTGTGGAAAATTTGCGCGTTTTGAGCAAAGATGAATTAAAGGCTCTTGAGCCCAATATTTCGGAAAATGCCGTAGGTGCTTTGCATGCACCGACCGGAGCCATTGTTTGTCCTTACGGCCTTTGCATAGCCGCTATGGGAAATGCCATGGATAACGGTGCTGAGCTCATGCTCAATTTCAGCGTTGAAAACATTGAAAAATGCGACGAATATTATAAAATTTTGTCGGCTGAAAAATCCGTTGATGCAAAATATGTTGTAAATGCCGCGGGCTTGTTTTCCGACAAAGTGGCAAATATGGTAGGAGATTTTTCTTTCGGTGTTCATCCGAGAAAAGGCGAATATATTTTGCTTGACAACGAGTGCGGCTCGCTCACAAAGCACACAATTTTCAGAACGCCGAGTGAAAAGGGTAAAGGAATATTGGTATCGCCTACGGTTGACGGTAACTACCTTACAGGCCCTACCGCAGATGATGTTGAAAACCGTGAAGATAAAGCTACTACCCCAAACGGCCTTTCTAAAATTATGACCGAGTCGAACGAAAATCTGGTTTCTGTTCCTTTCGGAAAAACCATAACATCTTTTTGCGGATTGCGCGCAGTCGGCGACAGCGGCGATTTTATAATAAATACCGTAGGTAATGGCTTTGTAAACGTTGCGGGAATTGAATCGCCCGGACTTTCCGCATCACCGGCAATTGCGAAATACGTTGCAAATCTTCTTAGAAATTGTGGATTGAATATGGTTGAAAATGAAAACTTCAATCCGATAAGAAAATCCGATCACCATTTCCGCGATGCTGACGTGGAAGAGAAAAACAGTATCATAAAGGAAGACCCGAGATACGGAAGAATTATTTGCCGTTGCGAGGGCGTGAGTGAAGGCGAAATCGTGGAAGCGATACATAAAAACCCCGGCGCGCGCGATATTGACGGCGTAAAGAGAAGAACACGCTCGGGCATGGGTCGTTGCCAAGGCGGCTTCTGTTTGCCTTACGTTGCCGAAATTTTGGCTCGTGAGCTCGGTGTTCCTTACGACGAAATCACAAAATCGGGCGGAAACTCAAAAATTTCCGTAGGAAGAACGAAAGGAGAATTCTGATGACGGATTTGGTTATTATTGGTGGCGGCCCTGCGGGAATGAGCGCGGCGGTTGCGGCATATGAAAAAGGAATAAGAGACATTCTTATTTTGGAACGTGATGCTAGTCTCGGTGGCATACTTCAGCAGTGCATACACAACGGTTTCGGTTTGCATAAATTCGGCGAAGAGCTCACTGGCCCCGAATATGCGGAAAAATATGCGCAAAAGGTGAGAGATTACGGTATTGAATATAAGCTCAACACAATGGTGCTTGATATTGACGAAAACAAAAATGTTACCGCTGTAAACAAAAATGACGGAATGTTTAAAATTCAGGCAAAAGCCGTGATACTTGCCATGGGTTGCCGTGAAAGGCCCAAAGGCGCTTTAAACATTGCAGGAACACGCCCGTCGGGAATATACAGTGCAGGCACGGCACAAAAACTTGTAAACATGAAAGGTTTTATGCCGGGTAAAGAAGTTGTAATTCTGGGCTCTGGAGATATTGGCCTTATAATGGCGCGCAGAATGACTTTGGAAGGTGCCAAAGTGCATGCTGTTTGCGAATTGATGCCTTATTCGGGCGGACTTGCAAGAAACATAGAACAGTGTCTCAATGATTTTGATATTCCTCTTTATCTAAGTCATACCGTTGTGGAAGTACACGGCGGCGAAAGGCTTAGCGGCGTAACGATTGCAAAAGTTGATGAGCGCAGAAAACCTATTGTGGGCAGTGAAAAATTCATTGCGTGTGATACGCTTTTACTCTCGGTGGGTCTTATTCCCGAAAACGAGCTCAGTAAATGCGCAAATCTAGAGCTTGACAGAGTAACAAACGGCGCTGTTGTTGACCAAGACAGACAGACAAACGTTGAAGGAATATTTGCTTGCGGTAACGTGCTCCACGTTCACGACCTTGTTGACTACGTTTCCGATGAGGCGGAAATCGCGGGAAATGCGGCGGCTGAATACATAAACGGCAAAACCGCGAACAAATGCTCCGTAAGCATAAAAACCGACGGCAAAGTGCGCTACACCGTTCCTCAAAAAATTACAGAGTGCAAAGATACGGCTGTATTTTTCAGAGTAAGCGATGTGTTTAAAAACGCAAAGGTAACTGTAAAAGACAGCGGAAATGTATTGTATACCAAAAAGCTGATAAAGGCGGTTCCGGGCGAAATGAACAAAATTGTTTTAAAGTCGGATATTATAGAAAACGCAAAAGAGCTTTTGTTTGAATTGGAGGGTGAAAAATGACAAGAAATCTCACATGTATCGTTTGTCCGCTCGGCTGTGCGCTAGGCGCCGAGATAGAAAACGGCGAGGTAATAAATATTACCGGTAACACTTGCCCGAAAGGTGCAAAATACGCAAAAGACGAGTGCACAAACCCGGTGCGCACAATAACAACCACCGTTGTTGACAAAAACAGAAATCCAATTCCCGTAAAAACCAATCGTCCCGTGCCGAAAGGTAAAATTTTCGAGTGTATGAAAGAAATCAATTCCGTTGTGGTTGAAAATGATGTTGTAATCGGAGATGTGGTTTTGGAAAATGTTGCCAACACCGGTTCGGATATCATAGCAACTGTTAAAGCTAATATATGAGGAGAAATTAAATGAATTTAAAAGATATAAAATTATTTCTTTTGGACATGGACGGAACAATATATCTCGATAACGACCTTTTTGACGGAACTTTGGATTTTTTGGATTTCGTTAAAAAAAGCGGCGGAAGATACATTTTCCTTACCAACAACTCCTCCAAAAGCGTAGATAAGTACATTGAAAAACTCGCGTCGCTCGGAATTGAGTCTACATGTGACGACTTTTTAACATCAACCGATGCGATGATATGGCATTTGAAAAAGAAAAATCATAAATTGATTTATGCTCTGGGAACTAAATCTTTTACAGAGCAGCTCTCTGCGTCGGGGCTCCCCATAACAACGGAGCTTTGTGA
>CAZSIY010000020.1:0-12403 GCA_964606825.1 uncultured Oscillospiraceae bacterium
CCATAAGGCTCCCCTTACCATAAGGGGAGCCTTATGGCACCAAAAGTGCAGTCCTCATTAGATATATTTTCGGCACCATAAGAAAAACTTTGGCAATGCGATAAAAACACGCATACAAAAGGCTTCCCCTTGAGGGGAAGGCTTTTTGTATAAAGAAGTGGTGCTTAAAGCTCCACTTCGTCATCGTTTTTCTCTTTTTTATCTTTTTTTTCGATAATTTCATTTGCGATTTTATTAAACTTATTTACAAGTTCGGGTACGAGGTCTATGATTTTATCCGTCGTAGTGGAAGATGATTTTACGGGAAGAAGTTTAATTTGCTCGCTGTTTACCGTAAGAAATGCCACGGGGGTAATACTCACGCCACCGCCGCTACCGCCGCCAAACATTGCGTTATCGCTTTCTTTTTTCGGTTTTGCATTAAACTCACTGCCGCCGGCGCCAAAGCCGAAAGCAACCTTTGAGATAGGTATTACGGTTGTGCCGTCGGGGGTGGTGATGGGGGTGCCTACTATGGTGTTTACGTCTACGAGCTGTCTTATATGCTCCATTGCTCCGTTCATCAACCCTTCGATTGGGTGTTTGTTTTCCATGATATCGCCGCCTTATATAGAAATTTTTATCGGGAATTCCCGTTTTTGGTTGAGTTGGAGAGGGGTGAAAAGTTCTTATCCCCTCAGACGCTACGCGTCAGCTCCCCTTACCATATGGGGGATCCTTATGCAAGAGGCAGTATATTCCTCATTGATAAGGATATTTAAGAGGGAGCAGTATATTCATTTGCGATTTTTTATTTTTTCTTGCAACGCCGCAAGTCCTACTTTTACTGCCGCAACAATAATATTTATCAATCTGAAAGAAATTATTCCTTCCACACGCGTGCAAAAGCCTTTATTATCATAAACGGGCACGACGTCGAAAGAATGTTCCCTCACTTTTCCCAAATTGCAAAGAAGAGCGAGGATTTGGTACAAAAGCGCCCACAAGGCGCCCGTTAAAACACCTGTTACCGCGGCATCACCCGAGCCGAATTTCACATACACTTCGCACTTTTCAAACGCTACGCGCCTGCTCAAATACCTGCGCGCGCAAGAGAACATTTTCGAAATTGCGGAAACAGTATCGGACATTTTTGAAATTTTCTCGCCGAGGGTGATTTTTTTCTCTTCTTTATCGTTTTTTTCTTCTTTTTTAGGCTTTTTCTGATTGGGCTTGATTTCGGGAAAAGGTATTTTCAGCTTATCGAAAACAAGCAAACTTGCCGAAAAAGTGCCCTTTTCGCCGCCGTTTTTCACATATTCAAACGAGAGGCGCAATTTTAAAAAAAGAATTAGCACAATAAGGGCAAAAATCACCGTCAAAAACCACAAAACATATTTCAAGCCACATTCCTCCAAATGCAAGCGTCGAACGGTTTAATTTGCCTCATTTTCGGCGTTTGCGCTGTTTTCTTCTTCGCTTTTTAAGTCTTGTTTTTCTATTTCAAAGTCAAACACGGTTTGGTTTTCGTTTTTCTCCAAAGGAATTGCCGCCTCGCCCATTTCGCGGCTGAGGCCCTCAAAACTGTACTCCTTTTCAACGTCGGGAAGTTCGGAAAGCGAGGAAAGGTTAAAGCAACGTAAAAACTCCTCGGTAGTGCCGAAAAGAAGAGGTCTTCCCGGGGCATCGAGCCTTCCTATTTCGCAAACAAGACCCGAGGCAATGAGGGTATTTAACGGGCCGTCGCTGTTCACCCCGCGGATAAACTCAATTGCACTCCTTGTAACAGGTTGATTGTAAGCTACCACCGAAAGCACTTCCAAACCCGCATTCGTAAGTGCGGCACGCCTGGAGCGCTCTTTTAAAAGATGGATATAGTCGTAATATTCGCGCTTTGTGCAAAGCTGGTAGCTGTCTTCAAGGCGGATAATGTGTATTCCGCGCTCGGGCGACTCGTCATACTCTTTTGCCATTTCATTTAAAATTTTTCTTATTTGCCCCTCGGAAATTTCCATAACTTCTGAAAGCCTTTTTACCGGCACTGCCTCGCCGCATGCAAAAAGTATTCCCTCAAGGATTGCTTTAGGTTTTCTATTCATTAAAATCACCGCTGATATTTTTTAATATATCCTCTGTATTGCCCGCGTTATCGCCCAGACGAACAAGGATTTTGTCTTCTTCTTCGTAAGTGAAGATTTGGTTTAACTTCATAAGTTCAAGCACGGCAAGAAAAATTGCCACCACCTCGTTTTTATGCTTTGCGCCCTCGAAAATCTCTTCAAAGCGCACTTTTTTCTTCTTTTTGAGGCGGTTTATGAGCTTGCCCGCTTTTTCCTTTACAGAGGCGGGTTCACGCCCTACGATACCCGTGAAATTTTCTTTCGGCGGAGGTGCTCGGCGCTCGGTTTTTTCCAAAACTGTCATAAACGCTTTGTAGAGCTTGTTTATGTCCAAATTTTCAAGGCGGCGCGGAGCGGGGTTTTTTGCAATTTTTTCCTCTTCCTTAAAATAGCTGAAAGTGCCGTCGTACTGCATATTTCTGAACTTTTCCGACACGATTTTCATTCTTGCGCGCTCTTTTAGAGCCTCGGTGAGGTCGTTTGCGATGTTTTCGCTGTCGTCCTCTTCGCCCTCGTGTTTGGGCAAAAGCGCCTTAGACTTGATGTACAAAAGGTTTGAGGCAACCACCAAAAAATCTGCCGAAACTTCAAGGTCGGCGTTTTCCATTTGCCTGATGTGCTCTATATATTGGTCGGTTATTTCTATAAGCGACACAGTGCAGATATCGAGTTTATTCTTTTTTATAAGGTGCTCCAAAAGCTCCAGGGGACCTTCGAAAGTTTCTGTTTTAAAAATAAGCTCTTCCATTTAAAAAATCAATCCCACAATCAAATTAATTATGCCGTCAACCCAAGAGCACGCCGTGGAAAGCACGGGATTTAACACTCCGGTGAATATCAAGAGGATTAAAATGAACTGTGAGTAGCGCTCTATGCGGTAGAAAAACTCTCTTTTGTGATAAGGGAGAAGTTCAAGAAGAACCTTTGAGCCGTCAAGCGGCGGTAAAGGAATGAGGTTGAACACCATAAGACCCACGTTTAATATCTCGCTGTATTTTAAAATATAAATTAAAAACATGGTGATTTCCGACATAGGCGCAAAGTGAGAAATGAGCTGAAATGCAAGCGCGGAGAGAAGCGCAAGCAAAAAGTTCATCAAAGGTCCGGCAAAGCTTACAATAATTATGCCTTTGCGGCGGTCGGTGAAATTATTGGGGTTTATGGGCACGGGTTTTGCCCATCCGAAATGAAACAAAAACAGGCAAATCGTGCCTATCGGGTCTAAATGGGCAAGGGGATTTATGCTTAGTCTTCCGCTGTATTTTGCCGTATTGTCGCCCATTTTATACGCGGCAAGGCCGTGGGCGAACTCGTGCATGGCAAGCGCCAAAAGAAGCCCCGGGATACTAAGCACCAGGCCTATTATTCTTTCTCTCATTTTGTATCACTCCTGTTAAATAATGTCATTTTTCAATATATCTTCGTAGGTTTCGCGTTTTACGGCAAGGGTTGCCTTACCGTCTTTTACAAAAACAACCGGAGCTTTGGGGATACGGTTGTAGTTGCTTGCCATGGAATAGTTGTAGGCGCCGGTTGCCATTACTGCGAGAATATCGCCTCGTTTTGCCTTTTGAAGCATCACATTTTCCATGATAACGTCGCCCGACTCGCAACATTTGCCGCAAACGGTTACTTTTTCAAGGTCGGTTTCCGCGGCGCGATTTGCCAAAACGCCGTCGTACTCCGCTTTGTAGAGAATGTAGCGAGGGTTATCGCCCATGCCGCCGTCTATTGCAACATATTTTCTTATTCCCTCAATGTTTTTCACACTTCCCACAGTGTAGAGCGTAACGCCTGCCTCGCCCACGATTGAGCGCCCGGGTTCCATGAGAACAAATGGCAAGGGAAAATCATTTTTGGCGCACTCTTCTTTTAAGACTTCGGAAACGGCGCGAATATAATTTTCGTATTCAACGGGTTTGTCGTTTGCGGTGTAGCTTATGCCAAAACCGCCGCCAAGGTTTAACTGCTCTGCGGTAATGCCCGTAATTTCTCTTATTTCACAGCAAAAGTCGAGCATGATTTTTGCAGCGAGTTTAAAGGGCTCCAATTCAAAAATTTGAGAGCCTATGTGGCAATGAACGCCCACAAAGTGCACGCGGGGCGCGTTTGCGGCTTTAATCGCCGCCTCTTTTGCCTCGCCGTTTTCAATTGCAAAGCCGAATTTCGAGTCTATTTGACCTGTTTTTATAAAGTCGTGGGTATGCGCTTCAACGCCCGGTTTTATGCGGAGCATAACCTTTGCCTCGGTGTGGTGTTTTTCGCAAAGGTCGGAAATTATATCTATTTCGTCAAAGCTGTCTGCCACGAAAACACCAATGCCGCCAAGAAGCGCCATTTCTATTTCGTCGGGCGACTTGTTGTTGCCGTGGAAATACATTTTGGAAAGGTCAAAACCCGCTTTTTGCGCAGTGAAAATCTCTCCGCCCGAAACGGCATCGGCGCCAATTCCCTCTTCCGAGGCGATTTTATACATTTTCGCAATGCTTAGCGCCTTGCTCGCGTAGAGCACGAGGCCGCGCCCGTCATAGAATTTATCCATTGCGTTTTTGTACGCGCGCATATTTTGGCGGATTTTATCTTCGTCCATAACATAGAGGGGCGTTTTGTATTCTTTTGCAAGTTCTGTTGCATCGCAGCCGCCGATTTCAAGGCAGCCGCGGGAGTTTACTTTTAAATTGTTTGAAATGTACATTTGTTTTCCTCCCGAATTATCTTTTCACACATTCTTTTTCTATAAGGTCAACCATAATGCCCGTGTTTAAAAGCATGGCATCGATTGGGTAAATTTCTTTTATGTAGCCGTGGTAATATTTATTTTTGAAAAAAAGCGTAATTTGTTCTTTTGAAACGCCGCTTTTAAGCATTTCGGAAATTTGGCTTGCGGTTTCCCGCGCGCTTATTTCCGCTTTTTCCAGGTAAAATTTTGTCTCTTCGCGCCCGAGTACACCGTAGTGGGGCACGAGGATATTTTCTATATTTAATATGCGCGCTTTTTCAATGGATTTAAGCGTCATTTCATAGCCTACAAGGTACGAGGGCACCACGTCGTCTTTGCCATTGTACACGCCCAAAGTTTCGGTAGAGAGCAAAAGTTTTTCCTCTTCGCACCAAAATCCCACGGAGCACCTTGTGTGCCCGGGTAGGTCTATGGCGGTAAAGCGGGTGTTTTTCAACGAAATTGTGTCGCCGTCTTTTACGGTGATATCCGCATTTAGAAAGTCCGTTAGGTCCTCGGGCTCTTCTATGCCGCATTTTTTTGCGAATTTTTCGTCAAGCGAGCGCATAAGCGCTTTTGCGGTTGGCTTTGCAAAGATTTTTGCGGCGTACTCCCCCGCCACCACTTTTGCGTTCGGCCAAATTTTAAGGGCATGTGGCGCGCCCATAACGTGGTCGTAGTGGGAATGGGTGAGAAAAATGTAGTCAAGGCTTCTTCCGCCGAGGATTGCTTTTATGTTTTCAGCGACTTTTTCTCCCGTAAATGCAAAACCCGAGTCGTACATTACGGCTGTTTTTCCGTTGTCCACCAAAAATGCACTGTCGCCGGGGTTTGCGCGGACGTCAGTTATCTTAAATTTGCTCATGTTGTGTTCCTTTTTGAGTTTATTCTTTATAATAACATATATTTGAAGAAATTTCAACCGAATTTTGTGACGAAAGGAAATATTTTGTGCGGGGATAAGAAAAGCAATCATCTACGAAGAATGATTTTGCTTTACTTCACTTTTAATACTTTGAGATGCTAATCCCATATGAATAAGCCTTACATGGTGTTTTTAAAATTTTAAATTACAGCCTGTTGGCGAAATTCATGAGGTCGTGGTTGATAGAGGCATGCGCCCTTATCCCGTGTGCGACACGAAAGCCGCGGTTTTTCTTTATTTTTCAAAATAGAATTTTTATAGCTCTTATCCCCCCAAAAAAATTTCGTTTTTTACAAATTTTCCATTTACATTTACGATAATGGAGATTACAACATGAAAAGAAAACTATCGCTGGCACTTACCGTTATTTTAACAGTGCTCACACTGGGCACCTCAACGGTTTTTGACGCAAATCTTAAAGAAGGATATTTAAATTACATAGTAAACGACAGCAACACCGTTACAATCACCGTATTAAATGATGAAACGATTACAGACGTTTTATACCCGGAACCATTGACGGCAAAAAAGTTACCGAAATTCAAACAGGGGCGTTCCGTTGGTGTGAAAACCTTAAATCCGTAGATCTTTCCGCCGGCATTTCCAAAGTGGGCAATAGCACATTTTCAAACTGTAAAGCGCTTACAGAGATAAAATTTCCCCAAACGGGAACCGTGGAACTTGATAGCTGGGCGTTTGGTTACTGCGATGAGCTTCCCGCAATAACTCTTTATAACGCAAATGTAAGTCCTAACGCCTTTCAATCATGCGGAAAATTGGAAACAGTTACTATAAACGGCTCGGTGGAACTAAAAAAAGAGGCGCTTTACGGCCTTAAAACACTTTCCACGGTAAATTTCGGAACAAACGAAAAGATTACTTCTATCGGAAATATGGCATTTTCCTATTCCGGTTTAAAGAGCCTTACTCTTCCCGAAGGTATTGAAAAAATAGGCGAGAGGGCATTTTACGGTTGCTCGATTACAAACGTAGCTCTTCCCGCAAAACTTGTAACCATAAGCGACAAAGCATTTGCAGAGTGCAAATCGCTTAAATCCCTTGCAATACCCGCGTCTACAGCCACTATTTCCAATACGTTTGCAGCAGGCTGTACGTCGCTTGCAAGCATCACCGTAGACAGCGCAAACCCCAATTTTAAAGCGGTAGACAATGTGCTTTTTACAAAAGGCGACTTTCTCTTGTACTATGCACCCGCGCGCACGGGCGAAAACTATGTAAATTCCGACAGTGCTACCGGCATGCAGCACTACTCGTTCGGCGATACCGTGAATTTGAAAAAGCTCACCATCGCCCGCAATATAACTCAAAGAGATTTGGCTCATGCTTTTTGTTCCGGTGTAGAAACAAATACCCCTTTCCCGAAAGACACAGCGTTTTGCACTATGTTCGTAAAAAGCGATATGGCTCCGGACGGAATTGATTTTGAAAACGGCGACCGATTGTTCATTGCACTTTATAAGGGCGACACTCTCGTAAAAGTTTTCACGCGCGATTCCATAACTGCAAGTTCCGAATATGATTATGTAGATGAAACCACAAACGCCCCACTTCTCTCTTGGTATATATACGGGGTGGAATGTGATTATGACAGAGCACAGCTTATGGTTTGGAATATTAATACTATGTATCCCATTACCGGTGTGATAACTCCTATTTCTATGCCATAATATAAAAGTTTAAAAAAATCGAGTTTTGCAAAAAGCTCGATTTTTTTGTTGGCGGGGAAATGCTACAATAATTTTATTTTCCAAAACAATATTATTTATACCCCGCCATTTCTTCATACGCCCTTACCCCATAAGCGCTTTTTGCGGACTTTACGGCGTTTATAATTGCCTTTTCCATAACATCTGCACAAAGGGTGCCCACGGCGTTCACCTCGGCTGAAAAATCCCCAAGACTCACGGCGTAAATGCTGTCACCGTCTGCGGTGGTGTTCACCGGGCGAATTGCCCTGGCGTATGCGTTCGACGCCATAGCGGCAACTTTATTAAGCCGCGCTTTGTCAAATTTTGCGTTTGTAAACACGGCGCCTATGGTTGTATTCGTTACAAAAAGGTTACCCTTATTTTCATACGCGCCCACAAGACATTCGTTTGAATTTTCAAATCCATCTTTCGTGCTGTTTAGCATGCCGGCAATGATTTTCCCGTTTTCGTACACGTCGCCCAGAGCGTTTACCGCAACAACGGCGCCCACTTTAAGGCCGCCGATCTCAGCGGCGTAAACTCCGAGGCCCGCTTTCATCATAAACTCGGCGCCTTTTAATTTGCCTACGGTAGCGCCCGTTCCCGCACCGAAATTTCCTACTTCAAATTCGCCGTTAAAAGCGGCTTTTGCGGCATCGTAACCCATTTTTTTGTCGGGGCGAAATTTCGCGTTTCCCACCCCCAGGTCAAAAAGGCAAGAAGTGCAAACAAGAGGCACTTTTGCCACTCCGGTATCAAATCCTATACCAATGTTTTCAAGATATTCCATAACGCCCCCGGCGCAGTCGAGACCGAAAGCACTGCCACCGCTTAAAACCACCGCGTGAATTTTCTCCGCGTCGGACAAGGGATTTAAAAGATGGGTTTCTCTCGAAGCGGGACCGCCGCCTCTTATATCAAGTCCGCAAGATGCGCCTTCGGGAAAGATAATCGCGGTTACACCCGTTGCATTTTTTTCATCGGTGGCGTTGCCTATTTTTAAGTTTTCAAATTCGCAAAGCGATATTTCTCTCATAATTTTTTACCTCATTTGCGCGCCTTTATAATTCTTACGATTGCCGGCGCAAAAACAATGTTAATACCAAGCTCAATTAGGAAATTTACACCGATAAACGCCGTAAGAAGGAACACGATTATGTTGTTTCCCGAAGACATTTCCAAAAGTCTTGACCTAAATACCGTGCACATTCCCAAAAGGAAAACGCCCGTGTTCACTATTGGGCAAACAACGGAAGACACTGCGCCCGCAACGGCAATTTTTTTGTTCAAAAGCTCATACAAAAATCCCGAAACCCAGCCTGCGGCAGTTCCTTTTATGATAATAAGGAGAACCGTTGCAATTGGGTTTAAGCTCAAAAGCCCCATTGAGAACGGATCTTTTGGCAAAAAGCAAAGCACCACCGCGCTGAAAACGAACCCGAGCCATGCGCCGCATTTTTTACCGTAAAGACATGCTCCCACAACTATCGGAATTTGCACGAGAGCGATGGGAATGTTTAAAGGAATGAGCGACGAAATCGATTGAAGCAATATTACCAAAGCCGTGAGTACCGCTGCTGCGGTTAAATTTTTTGTTTTCATAAGTACTCCTCTTTATGTGATATTTTTATATGATAATTATATAAAATTTGACCTTTTGTGTCAATAGTTTTTGCGATTAAAATGGGTTGCCGCGGCGATTTACACTGTATTTTTTTTGAAATCGAACATATAACTTAAATGAGGCACACATATTAAATAACTCGGGGTGATTTGCGATGAAAACGGTGATTTTTGAAAAAAATGAAATTTGCGCGGGCGGATTTGCGGAATTTTGCGTATCAAGGCGCAGCCTCACCGTAAAATACGGCATAAAATTTTTCACCTTCGGCGACGAAATTTGCAAACTTTTTGTTTCAAGCGGAAAAGTTTCATGCGAGCCTGTTTTGGCAGACACTTTGGAAATAAAAGAGCAGTCGGACGGCTTGTTTTTTGCAAGCGGCGCTAGGGAAATAACGCTTTCGGAGTTTGAAAAAAGCGGCTTTTCGCCGGATTTTGCCGATACGTTTGCCGTCATAAAAAAAGATGAGCGCGGAGATACAAAGGTTGTAACATCGGCAACCGAAACCGCGATGGAGAAACCTCTTTCGCCGAAAGAGCGAGGAAAAAAGGCGCTTTTGGCGGTAAAGGCGGCATCGGCGGGAAATATGCGCGGCGCAAACGCCGTTTGGGCAAAAAAAATATCCGATTTTGCGAAAAATTTAAATGAGGCAAAGGAGAATATTTTGCCGTTTTATACCTGGTATGAGCTCCGCGATGTTCGCGCCCCGCTTTCGCTTTCGGCTTATCGGCACGTGATGTATTGCGCCGAGATTTTAACGTGCTTTGAAAAAACGGGTTATCTCTTGCTCGGCATAAACGGATTTCATACGGCTATCGCGGCAAAATCGGATTTTAACCCCTTTGTAAACGCCGAAGATTGTGCCGAAAAAGCAGGTGATTGGTTTGCCGTGGGCGTGCTTTTGGGAGAAGATGGGGTGTATTTTGAAAAGACGGTTGTGTAGCGTCTCGGAAGGCTGTAAATGGAAGAGCCTTGCGAAAATGAAAAGAAAATTTTCATTAGATAGATGTGCAATCCCCTCAGTTGGCAGTGTTAAACTAACTGAGGGGATGAAAATTCTTCAACTCAAAACAATCTCGATTCGGTACCGTGCAAAAGTCTTACGATATTGGCTTTATGTTTATAAAGTGCGAGAATAGCAATTACGAGCGACACTATTTCAAATACCCTATTGCCCTCATGAAACATCATAACGAGCACGGGAAAGAGCACTGCGCCCACGCAGGAACCCAAAGACACATACTTTGTAAGGAGCATCAATGCGATGCACGTTACAAGCAAAATAAGACCTATTTCCCAATCGAGAACAAAAATTGCGGCTATTGATGTCATAATTCCTTTTCCGCCCTTAAAGCCGAAATATATCGGGTAAATATGTCCGAGTACAACTGACAAAGCCGAAAGATACATGGCTGTGCCGTTGAAATCGGCAACGCCAAAGATATCGGGGGCGTATTTTCCGAGCATTACCGCCGCAACGCCTTTTAAGCCGTCAAACAAGGCAACAAGAGCGGCCGCACCTTTTCCCATAACACGCAAAGTATTTGTTGCGCCTGCGTTTCCGCTGCCGGACTTTCTTATATCTTTTCCGGAAATTTTAGAAATAATTATTGCCGTATTTACGCTACCTATGAGGTATGCTATGCAAACACAAAATACAACCATTGCACCGAGCATGTTTAATCATCCTTTCTGCGTTCTCTTATAATAAATCTAACGGGCGTGCCCTCAAGGCCGAAAGCCTGCCTTACCTGATTTTCTATATATCGCACATACGAAAAATGCGCGAGCTGTTTATCGTTTACAAAAAGTATGAATGTGGGCGGCTTTGTGGTAGCCTGGGTAATATAATAAATTTTAAGGCGCTTGCCCTTATCCGACGGCGGCTGAACTTTTGTAATCGCCTCATTCAAAACGTCGTTTAAAACGCCCGTTGAAACGCGCATTGCGTGCTGGTTGCTCACGTAATTTATAAGCTCGAAAATCTTATTTACTCTGGAGCCTGTTTTTGCCGAAAGAAAAGCAACCGGGGCATAAGTCATATAAGACAGGTCACGGCGGATGTCGTTTATATAATTATCCATTGTATGTGTATTTTTATCTATGAGATCCCATTTGTTTACGGCAATAATACTTGCTTTGCCGTTATCATGAGCATAACCCGCAATTTTCGTATCTTGCTCGGTTACGCCCTCTTGGGCATCAATCATTATGAGCACCACGTCGCACCTATCCACTGCGGCAAGGGAGCGAACGACGCTGTAATGTTCTATATTATCATCTATTTTCCCGCGCTTTCTCATTCCCGCGGTATCTATGAAAACGTACTTTTGACCGTTGTACTCATAGGGAGTATCTATGGCATCGCGAGTGGTACCCGCAACATCGCTCACGATTACGCGGTTTTCGCCCAAAATACGGTTTATAAGCGACGACTTACCCACGTTCGGCTTACCTATTACGGCAACCTTTATGGCATCGTCGTCCTCTTCCTCTTCGGCATCAAAATCAACACACTCGTACAATTTGTCCAAAAGGTCGCCGGTTCCGAGTCCGTGGATTGAAGATATGGCAATCGGGTCATCAAGGCCGAGGTTGTAGAACTCGTAAAACTCCATGGGAACATCGCCCACGTTATCCACCTTATTGCACACAAGCACAATGGGTTTGCCCGATTTTACAAGCATTGCGGCAACGTCTTTATCGGCCGAGGTGAGGCCTGTTTTTACATCAACCATAAAAATCACGGCATCTGCCACATCAATTGCAAGCTCCGCCTGGAAGCGCATTTGACCTGGGATTACGTCGTTTGTTTTAAGCTCAATTCCGCCGGTGTCAATCAAAATAAATTTTTTGCCAAGCCACTCACCCTCCGCATAGATACGGTCACGGGTAACGCCCGGGGTATCTTCGACAATCGATATTCTCGTGCCGATAAGTTTGTTAAACAATGTCGATTTGCCGACGTTGGGTCGGCCAACAATTGCAAAGGTAGGTTTTCTCATGTCTTCCTCCTATCTCAAAAGTGCGGCCAAAAAGTCTTCGCCGCTGTTGTCATTTATAAGCACTTTGACATTAAGCTCTCTTTCGAGGTCTTCTTTGGTGGTGTTGTCGAGCATTATGTCGCAGTCGCTTTTAAACATACTCGCCGACAAAACAAGATATTTACCGAGGTTTTTGCCTTTAA
Organism: uncultured Oscillospiraceae bacterium; assembly: GCA_964606825.1. Taxonomy (GTDB): domain Bacteria; phylum Bacillota; class Clostridia; order UMGS1810; family UMGS1810; genus CAKSIN01. The sequence goes on from CAZSIY010000020.1 coordinate 12,261, forward strand.
GCTGTTCTATGATATCGCAACCGCAAAGAAGACCCGTAACTGTTATTTTGCCGCCGAAAAAATTGTTTTTTATTTTATAAACGTCTATATCGACGTTTTTGTTTACCGATTTAAGTTTATCCACAAGAGCCACAATATAGTCA
>CAZSIY010000021.1:0-12144 GCA_964606825.1 uncultured Oscillospiraceae bacterium
CATATATTCTTCCAAATTTCTGCTGTGGGTACAACGACGGTTACCGATAAGCGAAGATGCAGAAACTCCAAGACCTATGTAATCCTCGCACTGCCAGTATTTCAAGTTGTGGCGGCTCTCGCAGCCCGCCTTTGAAAAGTTTGATATTTCATAGCGCTCATAGCCGCCGCTTTTTAACGCGGAGCATATTTCGTCGTACATATCCGCAAAGTCATCTTCACTCGCCTCGCTGATTTGCCCGCGGGAAAGCATGTCGAAAAATGGTGTTTCCTCTTCTATTTTAAGGCCGTAGCAAGACACATGATCGGGTTTTAATTTTAGCACTTTGGCAATCGAAGTGCTTAAATCTTCGTTTTTTTGACCCGGCAAAGCATACATAAGGTCGAGGCTTATGTTATTAACCCCCGTACTTCTCAAAATCTCAAAAGTTTCCTCTGTATCTTCCGAGGTATGCACTCTGCCGAGAAGTTTAAGCTCGTTGTCGTTAAAACTTTGAGCGCCGAGGCTTATTCTGTTTACACCGCATTTTTTTAAAAGCGCCGCTTTTTCCTTGTCTACGGTTTTTGGATTTGCCTCTACCGTAATTTCGGCATTTTGATCAATATCAAAAGTATTTTTAAGGCCGACAAGAAGTTTTTCGAGTTGCTCATTTTCAAGGCACGTTGGCGTTCCGCCGCCTATGTAGAGCGTATCTGCGCGCTCCCCCGAAAAACGAGATGCTTCGCTGAGCACCGCGTCAACATACGCACTTTGTGTGCCCTGTTTGTCGGGAAATGAAGCAAAATCGCAATAATTACATTTTTTTACGCAAAACGGAATGTGAACATATATTCCTTTCATATCTATTCTTCTCCGCGGAAAATAAGCCTATCGGCATTTGTATAAAATATTTTTTCAAGTTCCTCGTCGTTAAAACCGAGTTTCAAGAAATTCTCAATGCAATAATCATGTCTTTCTATAGGATAATCGGTTCCGAACATTACTTTATTTATGTCGTGCTTGCCGATAAGCGAGCGTATGCGCTCATAAGAAATGCGCCTGAAACAGCTTGAAGTATCTATGTATATATCTTTTCCGAGAACGTACTGCTCCGCCGCATCCCAAACGTCATAGCCGCCGAGATGAGCCGCAATTATTTTAAGACCCGGAAAATCTCTTATTACATTAGAGAGTCTGTGCGGTGCCGAAAAATCGCACTTTGTGTCACCCACGTGGAAAAGAATGGGAAGACCCGCGGCACGAATAATATCATACACGGGGTACATTTTTTTGTCATCCACGTTGAACATTTGAAAATCGGGGTGAAGTTTAATTCCTTTAAGACCCAAAGACTTAATTCGCTCTACTTCTTTTTCAAAATCTCCGTCATAATCTTGGTGAAGAGTGCCGAAACCTGCCACGTTTTCGGAAATATGAGAAGCTGTGCTGTCATTTATAACCTCAACCTGTGTTGGCTTTAAAGCCGTTGAATGAATAACCAGTCGAGAAATCTCGGCATCGTTTGCGCTTTTCATAAGGTCTGAAAAAGTTCCCTTACCGTGCATGGTGTAGCTGTAATATTTTCCCAAATTGTCTACGGCGCGATCCGCAAGAGCGTCCGGAAAAAAGTGTGCATGAACATCTGTAATTTTATATTTCACAAATACCACTCCTTTGGTTTAATAGCTGTGTACTACTTACGCCACGTATATGGCGAGAACAAAATCAGTATGGGGAATATTTCAAGCCTTCCTATAAGCATATCTAAGGTAAGTACTACGGTAGAAAGCGGTGAATAAATAGAAAAATTCGCCACAGGGCCGACTTTTGCCATTCCGGGACCGATATTGTTTAGCGTAGCGGCAACAGCCGTAAAATTAGTTGTAAAATCATTATTGTCTATACTTATTATCAAAACTGATGCCACAAATATCACAAGATAGGAAGCTAAAAAAACGTTTACCGCTCTTATAGTTTCGTGCTCTATTGTTCTTTTGTTCATGGTTATTTTGTGGGTACTCTTTGGATGAGCCGCAATTTTAATTTCCTTTACAATACTCTTCAAAAGTATCATAATACGTGAAACCTTTATTCCGCCGCCCGTGCTTCCCGCGCACGCGCCGATAAACATCAAAAGCACGAGAACCGCCTTTGAAAGCTCCGGCCATTTGTCAAAATCAGTGGTTGAGTATCCGGTGGTTGTAATAACGGAAGCAACCTGGAACGCGGCGTGCCTTATAAGCTCCGAAACGCTTGAAAACAGGTCCTTACAATTCAAGCAAATTATAAGTATTGCACCGAATATTATTCCAAGATAGGTCTTTACTTCGTCAGAAAGCTCGGAAAGTTTGAATTTTCCGATAAGCATTAAATAATAGACGGTAAAATCAACGCCGAAAGCAATCATAAACACCGTAACCACGTTTTGTATATACGGCGAATATTCCGACATTCCGGAATTCAATATTGAAAATCCTCCCGTACCGGCAGTTCCGAAAGTAAGCGTGAGCGAGTCAAACAAATTCATACCGCCCATAAGCATAAGCACAACCTGTATAGCCGTAAGCAGAATATATATGCCGTACAAAATTTTTGCCGAAGAGCGCACTTTGGGCACCAATTTGGTTACAGACGGGCCCGGGCTCTCCGCCCTTACAAGGTGGAAATTATCGCCGCCCGAAAGAGGAAGAATTGCAACCAAAAATACAAGCACACCCATACCGCCTATCCAATGAGTAAAACTTCGCCAAAATATCATTGATTTTGGAAGCGCCTCAACATCGGTTAAAATAGAAGCACCGGTGGTGGTAAAACCCGAAACCGTTTCAAAAACAGCATCGGCAAAATTTGTAATAGAACCGGAGAGAACAAACGGAAGTGCCCCGAAAACACTTATTACAATCCAGCTTAAAGCCACAATTACAAAGCCCTCTCTTGAATAAAAAGACTTTTTCTTCGGTGCTTTTATTGTAAGAAGCATCCCTGACGCAAGGCACAGCGCTATGCATGATATAAACACCGAAGCACAACTTTCTTTGTAAATAAACGCGCATATCAGCGGAAGCACAAGGCATGCCGCTTCGCAGTTCAAAACCCAGCCGATAATATATGAAACAACTCTTAAATTCATTTTAATCGATACATCCTTTTTTATTAATTCGTGAGAATGTCTTCTATTTGTTTAAGCCCGGTGTTTGTAGTAACCACGATTACCGTGTCGCCGTTCATAATCGTATCATGACCGCGGGGAATAATAATATCTCCCTTTCTGGTTATGCAAGCTATAAGGACATTCTTTTTGATTTTGAGCTTTTCTATCGGAATATCGGTAACGAGCGACTTTTCGCGTATTCTAAATTCTATTGCCTCGGCTTTTCCGTCTAAAATCAAGTGCATTGTTTCCATTTTACTGCTTGTGGTGTTCATTCTGGCACGCACAAAACGCACTATATACTCCGCCGTTATGTTTTTGGGATATATAATTGTGTCAAGGTTTAAATCGTTTATTACATCGTCATACTCGATTTTGTTTATTTTGGTAACAAGTTTACCCGTGGTTTTGCTTTTGGCAAAAAGCGAGAGGAGAATATTCTCTTCATCTATGTTCATGAGAGAAACCACAGACTCCGCATATTCTATGCCTTCTTCGAGAAGCAGACGCTTGTCGGTGCCGTCGCCATTTATCACAACAGCCTTAGGAAGAAGTTCGCAAAGCTCCTCACAGCGTTTGGGATTTTGCTCTATAATCTTAACATGAATACCCGTTTGCAAAAGCCTATTTGCAAGGTAAAATCCCGTGTCGCCGCCGCCTATTATAGTTGTATCTTTTACACGATTTGTTTTTATGCCTATCTTTTTAAAGAAATACGAGCCTTTTTGCGGTGCGGCAACTATACTTATAAGATCACCGGCGCGAAGTACGAAATTACCGTCGGGAATAAAAGCCGACTCTCCCCTTTCAACGCCGCAAACGAGCACATCGCAATTTAGTTTTAAGCTTATGTCGGCAATTTTCATATCGTCAAGAGGCGAACCTTCGGGAAGTTTGAATTTTAATATTTCAACTTTTCCCTTTGCAAAAGTATCTATTTTTATAGCGGACGGAAAACGCAAAAGCCTTGCGATTTCATTTGCCGCGGTATACTCGGGATTTATTATCATAGCAAGACCGAGGTCTTCTTTGAACAAATGCAGCTCTTTACTGTATTCGGGTTTTCTCACCCTTGCAATGGTCTTTACGTTGCCCGCTTTTTTTGCAATAAGGCAGGTAAGAAGATTTTGTTCATCGGAGCCTGTAACGGCAATCAAAATATCCGCTTCGGCTATTCCCGCTTCGATAAGAGTATTTATACTCGAACCGCTTCCTACAACACCCATAACGTCGTGCCTGTTTATGATATCTTGTATCACATTCGCGCGCAAATCAACTACGGTAATGTTTTGATTGTCTTCCTGGCACAGCTTTTCGGTAAGTTTTTGCCCTACTTTGCCGCAACCGACAATAATCGTATTCATTTTAAAAATACACCTCTCGCATAACACAGTAAATGCATTGCTGTGTAGTTATATTTTTGAGGGTATTATATCAAATTACCCGATTAAAGTCAATATTAAAAACCGCTCTAAATTGCCAAAATTATCGCACTTTTTTGTCGCTATTTTTTCACACTGTGCTCTGTTTTTTCGTGAAAATAGGTAATTACGTCGTCAACATCGTCTTTTATGCACAAGTTATACACGTATTTTTTGTTTAATTTATTCTCGTCGAAGAGAAAAATGTTTTTGGCACTGTTTTCCATTACTATCTTTCTGATTGTAGTTTGCCCGATATCGGAGTCGGATATAATCCCGTCGGCAGACAAACCCATTGTAGAGAAAAACGCCACGTCCACGTTAAAATGCCGCGCATATTGTTCGGCAATAGTACCTACAAAGCACATGTCGTTCAAATAGTATTCACCGCCTATCAAAACACACGGGATTTGAAGTTTTGCCGCCATGTGCACCGCCCTTAACGAATTGGTGATTACTTTTATGTTTTTAAATTCTTTAATATGAGGTAAAACATACTGCGAAGTTGAAGAACTGTCTATGTAAACGACAATATCGTCTTTTAAATACGCAGCTGCCTCTTTTCCCAGAATTTTTTTGCTATCCTCATTTACAAAAAATCTTCGCGATATGCTCATCTCAACACTGTCTTGTATCAAAACCGCGCCGCCTCGATATCTTTTTACTATGCTTTGCTTTTCAAGTTGATTTAAATCTCGGCGAATTGTCATCTCCGAAACGTACAGAGTTTTTGCCAGATGTGCTACTGACACTCTCCCATTTTCGTTTAAAATTTTTACAATATCGCGTTTTCTGTCGTGAGGCATAAAATCTCTCCGTTCGTTAAAATGTTTATTTTTAACATTTCGAACATTCATTGTGTTCGATTTGTTTTTGTGATATTATATCCTCAATAACGATTAATGTCAAGGAGTTTTTAACAATGAACATCACGGTACAATTAATAGGAGCTTTGGGAATTGCGGCAAGCGTAATATCGTTCCAATGCAAAAAATACAAGTCGATATTGTTCTTCAGAACCGTAAACGAATTTATATTTGCAATTCAGTATTTTCTTCTCGGCGCATACACGGGCATGGCGATGAATGTTGTGGGTTGCGTGAGAAATTGCATATTTTCAAGGCAAGTGGAAAAAGGCCAAAAAACAACAGGTGCTATGGTAATTTTCAGCGTATTGTTTTTGATATTCGGAATTATTTCCAGACAAGGTGCAAAAAGCATTCTAATAATAATCGCAAAAATTCTTTCCACCATGGGTTACGGCAACACAAACACCACATTTGTGCGCTGCATGATACTTATAACAAGCACATGTTGGCTTATATACAATATTTGTGTGATGTCAATCGCGGGTGTATTATGCGAAACATTCACACTCATTTCCTTAATTGCGGGAATTATACGAATGGACATTTTGCCGAGAATACGAAAAACGTCTTGAAATTTCCACACATTTCCGCTTTAAATACGGCGCGATATATGTTACAATATTCGAGAAAACAGTCGAAAGGAAAAAGCATATGAAAAAATCACTTGTATTTTTATTGACTTTCCTTATGCTGACCCTACCCTTTGACAACCCGCGGGCAATATCCACCGGAAACGATATTTTAACCGATATCGACTCCCACTGGGCGGAAAACGACATAACAACTCTTAATCGCATGGGTATACTTAACGGAAGCAGCAATCAAGCACTGCCCGACGATAAAATCACCCGAGGCGAATTTGCGGCATTGACGGCAAGAACACTCAATTTAAAAGTTACGGCGCAAAAGCAAATTTTTTCGGACATTCCTGAGAATCACATCTTTTTCGACGAAATATCTGCCACGGCTGAACTCGGAATAATAAAAGGATATGCCAACGGCAATTTTATGTCCGAAAACCTTATAACCCGTGAAGAAATAATGATCATAATCTCGCGTTGCATAGGCAAAGAAAGCTCAAAAAGTGTAAATTTTTCGGACATAACGTCAAAATATGCGTACATGAAAGAGCTTAAATCCGCGGTGGCATCGGGAATTATTTCGGGATATGCGGACGGCAGCTTTCGTCCTAAAAAAAGTGCTTCCCGCGCCGAATGCAGTGCTATGCTCATACGGCTTTTAAAGGCATCGGAAAGCGCACAAAATTCCAAAACCAAAGATTTTATGCAATCATATGTCGTCGAAAACGCAAAAAGCTCACTTAATTCCGTTTCCGCGGCAATCGGCAGTGCCGAAAAAGAGGCGCTATACAGACAAAACGCAGTTGAATTAATAAATGAAAATAATGTGCACGTGTCAAAAAATCTATCAAATCTCACACTTTCGGAATTTGAAAACAAGGGCGCGCTGTCATACGGCAAATATTTAGGAAAAATAACTTATGTCATAGCCTACCCCGACGGCGAATTTGCTGAAAAGAACTACAATTACACCGCACAAGTTTACGCCGTTCTGAGGGGTAACAGCCTTTTTGTATATCACTTTAACGAAAACATTCAAAAAGACAAAAAAATAAATCTCACCTGGGATGTAAGTGCGTCCCCACCAGCATATGCACCCGAAGGTCTAAATGTAATATCACCATCGAGCTTTCAAATTTCAGCCGAAACGCTCAGCGCCGAAAAAAACAAACTTTTTTCGGACGTTGATTTTTACTGCACACTTACTCAACCATACATGAATTATGCTCGCCAAAACGAATTTGACGTTTGGCCTATGTATAAAACCGACTTTTCTTTAAAAACTTCTCACAACTTTTTAAACAATGCCGATGCACAAAAAACGTCAATCGAATATATTTTGAAATACGCCGCAAAATACAAATTTGACGGAATAAATTTTGATTTTGAAAACATTTACGAATCAAACCGACCATATCTTACAAACCACATTCGAAAAACCGCTCTTGCACTTAGAGAAATGGGCATTGTAATCTCGGTTGACGTTACCCGAAAAGAAGTTACAAGCTCTACTTGGTCTATGTGTTACGACCGCGATGCAATTGCCGAAACGGCCGATTACGTTATGCTTATGGCATATGACCAGCACTACGCCGGTTCAAAAGCTCCGGGCTCTGTTGCGGGAATAACGTGGACCGAAGACTCCGTTAAAAAAACTTTGGAAGAGGTGCCGAGCGAAAAACTCATACTGGGAATTCCTTTTTACATGCGCCTTTGGACGCTGAAAAACGGAAAAATAACGTCCTCAAAAGCAATAAGTATGCAAACCGCATACGAACTTATCGAAAAAAATCTCCCCGCTTACGAATGGTCAGAAAAAGACGGCCAATACAAAATTTCTTGGCAGGATGGCTCAAAAACGCATATGTTTTGGCTCGAGAATTCCGAAACAGTGAGAAACAGGACAAAAATTGCCGCAAAATATTTTCTTGGCGGTGTGGCAAGTTGGCGGCAAGGACTCGAAGTTTCAACCGTTTGGAACGCAATTTTTACCGAATTTAACAAAAAATAATAAAAATTATCTCAAATGACTTGAAACTTTTCGGCGAATGTCGTATAATATAGCGTGTGTATACTAATGATATAATTCCAAGAGAGGAAGATTTTTAATGCGTTTATCAAAATATCTGCTTCCCACGCTCAGAGAAGTACCGAACGAAGCCGAAATTTCAAGTCATAGGCTCATGATGCGCGCCGGAATGATAAGAAAGCTCGCTTCGGGAGTTTATTCCTATTTGCCGCTCGGACTTAAAGTGCTTAGGAATGCGGAAAATATAATAAGAGACGGCATGGATCGCCACGAGGCGCAGGAACTTTTAATGTCTGCCGTATTGCCCAAAGAAATATACGAAGTTTCCGGCAGATGGGAAGTGTTCGGCCCCGAGATGTTTAGGCTTAAAGACCGCAACGACCGTGATTTCTGCCTTGGACCCACCCATGAAGAAATTTTCACCGACACGGTAAAAAACACCGTTCGTTCATACAAACAGCTCCCCATGACTCTTTATCAGATACAAACAAAATATCGTGACGAAAGACGCCCGCGTTTCGGCGTTATAAGAAGCCGTGAGTTTATAATGAAAGACGCTTACAGTTTCGATAAAGACGAGTCGGGCCTTGATGCTTCATATCAAAACATGTATGAGGCATACAGAGAGATTTTTGACAAAATGGGGCTCAATTATCTTGTGGTAGATGCCGACTCAGGCGCTATGGGCGGAAGCGGTTCCCAGGAATTCATGGTAAAATCCGACATAGGCGAAGACACCATTGCATATTGCGAAAAGTGCGGTTACTGCGCAAACGAAGAAAAAGCAGTATGCATTGCAGATGATAAAATAACAGACGAGCTTTTCGGAGAAATGACAAAAGTTCACACACCGAACGCCGGCACAATCGAAGACGTTACCGCTCTTATGAAACGCACACCCAAAGATTTTGCAAAAACCATAATATACAAAGCTGACAACAAATTGGTTGCCGTTATGGTTCGCGGCGACAGAGAGGTAAACGAAACAAAGGTTGTCAACAAGCTCGGCGGAGCAATAGAATTTGAACTTGCACCCCTTGACGACCTTATGATGGTCACAAACGCAAAACCCGGATTTGCAGGTCCTGTGGGAGTGGACATTGATATTTTTGTAGACAACGAAGTTGCCCTCATGAAAAACATGGTTGTAGGAGCAAATGAAACCGACTATCACTTTGACAACGTAAATATAGGAAGAGACTTTAAAGCAACGGTTGTAGGTGATTTCAGAAACATTGAAGACGGCGACCTTTGCCCCAAATGCAAAGACGAAAAAATCAAAACCTGCCGCGGTATTGAAGTAGGTCACATATTCAAGCTCGGCACAAAATACACAAAATCCCTCGATTGCACTTTCCTCGATGAAAACGGTAAAGAGCAAACCCCTATCATGGGTTGCTACGGCATAGGCGTAAACAGATGTATTGCCGCAGTAATTGAGCAAAATTGCGACGAAAACGGAATAATTTGGCCGATGTCCATGGCTCCTTTCCACGTTTCGGTTATCCCCGTAAATATGAAAGACGAAGGTCAAGTTGCCATTGCCGAAGATATTTACAAAAAACTTCTGAATTCCGGAATTGAAGTTTTAATTGACGATCGCAATGAGCGCCCCGGCGTTAAGTTCAAAGATGCCGAGCTCATAGGCATACCCCTTCGCATAACAGTGGGCAAAAAAACCTCGGATGGTATTGTTGAATTTAAAGAGAGAAGAAACGGCGAAATGTGCGAAATTACAATAGAAGAAGCTATAAAAAAAGCTGTGGAATTTGTAAATTCACAAAAATAAAATACGTATCGGGCGCGAAAAGCTGTATCTTGTTTTTTGCGCCCTGTTTTTTCGGAGGAATTATTATGATTATTGTCCTTGTATCACTGATTTTGATATTTTCGGATCAAATAACAAAGTTTCTAACCTTAAAATATCTTAAACCCGTCGGCAGTGTGAGTGTTATCGATAAAGTTTTGAGTTTTACCTATGTTGAAAACCGCGGCGCCGCTTTCGGAATGCTTCAAAATGCAAGATGGGTATTTATCACCGTTACAATCGTCGTTTGCATAGCTTTAATTTACTATATGACTAAAAAAAAGCCTCAAGACAAGCTTTTAAAGGCTTCTTTCGCCTTGGTTATCGCAGGAGCCATAGGAAACCTCATAGACCGTATTTTTCGCGGATTTGTGGTGGACATGATAGAAGTAACATTTGTAAGCTACCCTGTTTTTAATTTTGCCGACTGCTGCGTTGTTGTGGGAGCGGTGCTTTTTGCAATATATGTGCTGTTCGTATACAAAGAACCCGAAAAGGAAGAAAAAAATGACCGAATATAATATAATATCAAACGAAAGCGGAGTCCGCATAGACAAATTTATAAAAATCGACAGAATAGCCCGTGCAAGAATTCAAGCTCTCATCGAAGAGAGCTTGGTTACGGTAAACGGTACCCCAGTTAAAACAAGTTACAAAGTAAAAGCGGGCGACAAAATCACCGTTACGGTTCCCGACCCGTCCGAACCCGATATAAAGGCCGAAAACATACCTCTTGACATAGTGTACGAAGATGAAAGCCTTTTGGTGGTAAATAAACCCCAGGGTATGGTGGTTCACCCCGCCGTCGGCAACTACGAAGGCACGCTTGTAAATGCGCTTATGTATCATTGCAAAAATTCCCTCAGCGGAATAAACGGCGTAATGCGCCCCGGAATTGTACACAGAATAGACAAAGACACATCAGGACTCTTACTTGTGGCAAAAACAGATGAAGCACATAAATCCTTATCTGAGCAAATAAAAAACAAAACCGCCCGTAGGCATTACATATGCATAGTAAACGGCATTATGTCATCTAAAAAAGGCATTATCGATGCCCCAATAGGGCGCCATCCCACGCAAAGACTAAAAATGGCGGTAACGCCCGCAAATTCAAAAGATGCGGTTACTCGCTTTGAAGTTTTGGAATATCTTAATAACGCCTCTTACGTTGCCTGCGACCTTGAAACCGGAAGAACTCATCAAATACGCGTGCACATGCAATATATCGGCCACCCTATAATAGGCGATCCGCTCTACCTCGGCAAAAATCCGTATAACTTAAATGGCCAAGCTCTCCACGCGCAACAAATCACCTTTACCCACCCGGCAACAAACGAAATAATGACATTTTCAAAAGAACCGCCAAAATACTTTAATGAACTTTTGGATAAATTGAGAAATTAAGATACAAATCTCGAACAAACACATAAAAAGCGCCCTGCACGGCAAGGCGCTTTTTATCACATACTCGTTATCATTTCAGAATACTTTTGTATTTGCTTTTTTGCTTCATCTTGTGTTTTGGCAAACACTTCGTAATAAAACTTTATCTTAGGTTCCGTTCCCGACAGCTGCACTGATATCCAGCCGTTTGGCAAGATGAATTTAAGCACATCGGATTTCGGCAGGGAATTTATGCCGTTTTTATAATCTAATTTTTCAGTTACTTCAAACGGCATATTTTCCGTTCGAATTTTTTCATCATTTCCTGTATTTTCTCACTGTCCTCTATACCTTTTAGGGTAATTGTTTCAAGTTTTTGAGCGCAGGCACCATATTTTTCGAAATTCTCTTCAAGGCCGAAGACGAAGTTATCCACACCATTGTCGAAACGGTCAACGAGAACATATTTTCCAGCCAAGTATATTGCCCGGAATTGAAAACGTCATTAACACCTATGCGCTCCACGAAATAGTGGTTGTATCCTCGTTTAAGTCATAGTGCCATTCTATGAGAATGTGTTCATTTGTGCGAACAGGATTTTTGTATCTTTCAAAAATACCGTTGTACCAGCTTTTGTCGACTTTGTTTTTTCTTTCGGCAAAAAAGCAATTTAATACTCTTGCCATAAGCTCCAAAATTTTAACATTTTACTTATTTTACGTTTGTTTTTTCGAAACGACAGCTTATGCTTTTGCCGTCGCTTTGAAGCGTGCAATTTCCGTAAACATCGGTTTTGAAAATTTCGGTTTTCATAATCGAAAGCGTTTTTAATGTTTTTTCTGAAATTTCGGGATTTATGCAATGCGGCACAAAAGCGATTTTTGGATTTACTTTTTGCAAAAATGCCGGTGAAAGGCAACC
>CAZSIY010000022.1:0-12131 GCA_964606825.1 uncultured Oscillospiraceae bacterium
AATTCAAACTTTCAACAAGTGATACAACTGCAATTTAATATGATAACATACTATTGTCATTATGTCAAGGATTATTTTTTAAATTTTTTGAAAAAATTTACAAATGCTATTTTATCGTACATTCATCGGCAATGCCGCGAAATGTAACAAAATCTTTTTTTCCCGGAGTGAGGGGGGGTACATTCCGATTGCGGCAAAACTTGTTTGCCATGCCACCGCTTCCGTATATTCCTCACCTCAAGAGGTGGGGCAAAGTTTTCTTTGAAATTTCCGTTTCCATCTTTTGCACGCATAAATCCCGAGTCGGAGTCAAAAATATTTTTGTAATTTTCGGAGCGCTTCATTTTTTTCTATCTTCATCAAAATCCAAAATTCCGGCAACTTGAGCTATATACCAATCGCCGTATGCGGCATCTAAAGTGAGATTTACGCTCTATTTGCATTTGTCATAGGGCACGTAGCCGAGTTTTAAATACTCCTCGCAGCCGTCTCTTCCGTATTCAGGGATTTTACAATCGGTATTTGCGTGCTTTACCATGCCTTATATAAGAAGACACCACGTAAAATTCCACTGCTTTTTTCTTTAGCAAAATATGTCCACCTGAGACTTTTTCCAAGCTCACATCACCGCTTTTAAAACGGAAAACATTATATATTTTCACATTGGCGCCCTCACTTCCCGGAAGCCAATTTGAATTTGAAGAACAATAAAGAGCACTGTTTTCCTCGTCGGCAATATACTCAATATCTCCGAAAGGCGCAAGAACCGGAAGATAATTTTCAGCATCGTTTTCAAAATACAAGCGTGCAATTGCACCATACATTGTAGGCGTAAGCTCAAGCGTACGTAAGGGGCGCTTTAAATAAAACGCCATGTAGTGAGGCTTTAATTCAAGCTCTTCGTAACCCGACCATACACTGTCAAAATTCGAATATGCATATTCGCTTTGAACGGCAAAAGTCACGGCACCGCGGTCGCCTATTCAGGGCCTCGGCTGATGGGTTATTCTTATGTCCTCAAAGCTTTTGTCATCGGGGTGATAAAACCAATTTCCGCGGTGGCAGTTCGTTTGGGGAGCAAAACTCGAAAAGCCAAAAGGCAACTGCACAAGTGGCAAGGTGTTGCCGTTTGAAAATATCTCGGCTGAAAAACTGCCTTGCTTGATATTAAACATAGTTTGTGTAATTAATTTGTGCCATTTGTCACCACCGTAATTAAAATTTTTTTGTGCAAATGCCCTCGTCCAAAACTTTTTTTGCGTATTCTTTGGCGCGTTGCAAGCTGTGAAGCCTGTAATTTCCGCACTGAATGGGATTTTGCGCTGGTATTTCTTCGCAAGTGAGCACATCTTTCAAAGACGATTTTACAATCTCGGCAACGAAATCTGCCTCGGCCTCGCCCCAAAGGGTGAGATAAAAACCGGTTCTGCAACCCATGGGCGACAAATCGATGATATCTTGAGTGTATTCTCTCATATATGTTGCCAAAAGATGCTCTAAGGTATGTATTCCGTCGGACTGCATTTCTTCAACATTCGGCTGAGTGAAGCGAATGTCGAATTTTGTAACCTTATCTCCGCATTTTCCAGTGTAAACCGTACATTTTCTCACAAAAGGTGCTTTTACCTTTGTGTGGTCGAGGTTGAAACTTTCAACCGAGCTGTTTTTTTCTTCATTCATAAATTTAACCTCCCGATAATCAGTGGTGCGAACACATGTTTGCATGGTCGTACACCATTTTTGCCGTATTTATATCATCTTCATCAAAAACCACAATGCCATTATTCAAAAGCAATTCCGCGGCAACTCCGCTTCCCGGAATTTTGTTTCCCGAAAAAGTGCCGTCATATATTTTTTTGCAACCGCAAGATGGGCTTGATTGCTTTAAAACAGCAAAAACCACGTCATTTTCCCTTGCGATTTCAAGTGCCTTTTTTGCGCCGTCTTCAAACTGCTTCGTTACGTCCTCACCAAGCTTGTTTACCACTTTGCCGTCTTTTATTTCACTGCACGGCCTCGGCGTTTTAAGACCGCCGAGAACTTCGGGGCACACCGGCACCAAAACGCCCATGTTTTTCCATTTTAAAAAGATAGGATTTTTCAAAAGATTGCTCTTTCCGTCGTATCGCGTGCACTCGCCGTAGAGGCACGCGGAAACCAATATTTTTTTCATATCTTCAAAACCCGCTCTCTTATTTTCTTAAAAGTGCCCGCAGGGAGCTGTACCACAACTATCGCAAGCATCATAAAAAGGCAACCGAAAAGTTCTCTTGCCGTAGGCTGTTCGCCAAAGACAACGCCCGCCACGAGGGCAAAAAACGACTCCAAGCTCATAATGAGCGAGGCAACCGTCGGGTCGGTATCTTTTTGCGCAACAATTTGCAAAGTGTATGCAATGCCGCAGCTCATAACGCCGCCGTAGAAAATTGCAAACCAACATTCATATATTGCCGAAACATCCACTTTTTCCGTAAAAAACATAATAGAAAGATTTATTGTCGCGGAAACAAAAAACTGCAAGCAAGAAAGTTTTACGCCGTCTGTTTTCGGTGAAAAATAATCAACGGCGAGAATGTGTAAAGAATACGCCGCCGCGCATAAAAGAAGCATTTTTTCTCCCGAACCGAAAACAAAGCCGCTCGACTTTTTAACGCAGAGAAAATAGAGTCCCACAAGGGCAAGCATTACCGCGCCCCACATTACGCGAGTGATTTTTTTGCCGGCAAAAATGCCGAAAAACGGCACGAGAACTATGTACAAAGCCGTAATAAAACCGGCTTTTCCCGCATCGGCGGTAACGAGGCCGTAAGACTGCAAGGTGCTCGCTGTGCAAAGGAGCACACCGCAAATCACGCCGCCGCAAACGAGCGTTTTTTTATTCGGCGAAACGTAGGTAATTTTGCGCTTTGCGGCGCTGTCGCGCGCAAATATTAAAGGAAGCAAGACCACCGCGCCCAGAAGCGTTCTTATACCGTTGTATGAATTCGGCGAAATATGACTTACGCCGCTTTTTTGAGCTATAAAAGCGGTTCCCCATATAAGCGCCACCAAAAACAAGAGCAAATTGCCCTTAACACTTTTTCTTTTCAATTTAAAATCCCCCTCAGATGCCGTGAAAAATCGACAATAGCTTTTTGCAAACCGCGGTTACGGGAAAACACAAAAAATACCACAAAACCATATAAGGCAAGCAAATTTGCCCCAATAGGTTAAAAGGAATTCCGGAATAATCCCAAACATTCCATTTGAGAACAACGTTTACCACAGTTCCCACCGCAAACTCCGCCGACGTGATAATTGCGGCGCCGAGAAAACATTTCGCCCAAATGCTTGTTTCGGGATATTTTGCGTTTACGATGTAAATAAGCAAAAGACACATTCCGCCCGTCAAGCTCATTGTCCAGTGCGTATATCCGCGCCAAGCCACCTCTATAAGCGAGTAACCCGCGGCGCCGGTTAAGAATACCGAAAAATACTCCATTTAAACTCCTTCAAAACAGTAATATACCGTTATTATGGAGCATGTTTTTCCGGTTTATTCACCCATTTTAAGACATAAAACACCTATTGTATACATTGTAACACACACCGAGGAATTTTTCAAGGAAAAAACTTGCACAACAATTATCTTTTTTGTTTGACATATTTGCAATATGGTTGTATACTAAACGTATAACAAAAATTACGGAGGAAAATTCATGAATTCAAAACACGAAATGAACATGACAAACGGCCCGCTTGCGGGAAAAATTGCCGCTTTCGCACTTCCTTTAGTGCTTTCGGGAATGCTTCAGCTTTTCTACAACGCGGCAGACATGGTGGTAGTCGGGCAGTTTTCGGGTCACCGCTCACTGGCGGCGGTATCGGCGACATCATCGCTCATATCTCTTTTTATAAATTTTTTCACCGGCCTTGCCGTGGGCACAAACGTTGCCCTTTCGCAATACATCGGCGCACGAAATCAAAAAGACACTTTTGAAACCGTGCACACGTCAATTGCGGTTGCCATTGCTTTCGGATTTATATTGATGTTTGCGAGTTTCGGATTTGTAAAACCCTTTTTGAGACTCATGAATACACCGGACGACGTTTTTCACCTTTCGGCGACATATCTCCAAATATATTTTCTCGGTTCTCCGGCAAACCTCTTATATAACTACGGAAGCGCCGTAATGAGGACAACCGGCGACACGAAAAGACCCCTTTACTTTCTTACCGTTTCGGGAATTATAAACATAATTTTAAATCTTATCCTCGTGATAATATTTAAGCTGGACACCACTGGTGTTGCCATTGCCACGGTAATTTCGCAATACGTTTCGGCGGCGCTTGTTATGATTACTCTTGTAAGAAGCAGCGGCACTTGCGCAGTTATTCCGAAATCAATACGCATTTACCCCAAAAAGCTCATACAGCTTATCCGTCTCGGACTTCCCGCCGGAATGCAAGGCGTTATGTTTTCCGTTTCAAACATAGTAATTCAAAGCTCCGTAAACTCTTTCGGTTCTTTGGCAATGTCAGGAAGCGGCGCGACTTCGAACGTTGAGTCTTTCACCTACATAGGAATGAACGCCTTTGCCCAAACAGCGCTTGTTTTCACCGGTCAAAACTACGGTGCGGGAAAAACAAAGCGCATTTTAAAGTCAACCCTTTTGTGTGCGCTTATGGCAGTGGGTGCGTGGGCGCTTATTGCCGCGGCAACGATACTTTTTGACAAACAGCTCCTCGCCATATTTATACCGAACAACCCCGAAGCTATGGACTACGCGGTAATGAGGCTTAAAATAATTATATACCCGTATTTTTTGCTTGCAATTTCCGACTGTTTCTCAAACTCGCTCATAGGTCTCGGAAAATCAATTCAAACGGCAACCGTGTGCATGGTATGTATTTGCGGACTTCGCCTTGCATGGATATTTACGGCGTTTAAAAAACATCACACGTTCAAGTGCCTGTTTTTGTCTTACCCGTTAAGCTGGCTTGCGGCACTTGTTATTATGATAATATACTTTACGGTTACATACCGCAAACTGAAAAAAGAGAGGACAGCTCAATGAAAAACTACGGCAAATACCGCCGCGGCTACTTTCCCGCCCCGACGATACGACCCAAATGGATAGAAAAAGAGTACATCGACAAAGCACCCGTGTGGTGCAGTGTGGATTTGCGCGACGGCAACCAGGCGCTCGAATGCCCCATGAACACCGCGCAAAAGACGGAATTTTTTAAAATGCTTGTCGAAATAGGTTTCAAGGAAATCGAAGTGGGGTTCCCCGCGGCATCCGACACGGAATATGAATTTGTACGCGCGCTGATAGACGGCGGCCTCATACCCGAAGATGTTACAATTCAAGTAATGACCCAGGCAAGAGACCACATAATAAGAAAAACCTTTGAGTCGGTAAAAGGCGCCAAGCGAGTTATCGTGCATCTTTTAAACCCCACATCACTGGCGCAGAGAGTTCAGGTTTTTAAGAAAAGCGAAGACGAAGTTTTGGAAATTGCCGTAAACGGCGCAAAAAAAGTTCGCGCACTTTCGGAAAAAAGCGATTGCGAAATAACCCTTGAATACACGCCCGAGAGTTTCACCGCCACAGAACCCGAATATTCTTTGAAAGTGATAAACGCGGTGCTTGACGTGTGGGAACCGTGTGAAAACAGAAAGGCGATTGTAAATCTCCCGGTAACGGTGGAGCTTTCTCTCCCACACATTTACGCAAACCAGGTGGAATATATTTGCGAAAACATAAAATACAAAGAGTTTACTTCAGTTTCGGTACATTCCCACAACGACAGAGGTTGTGGCGTGGCAGACACGGAGCTCGGCCTGCTTGCGGGTGCAACGCGTGTTGAGGGCACGCTTTTCGGAAACGGCGAAAGAACCGGAAACGCCGACATTGTAACCCTTGCGCTAAACATGTATTCACACGGAGTGGACCCTGAGCTAAACTTTGAAAATCTTCCCGAAATCACAGACATTTTCGAGCATCTTACGGGAATGTACGTGGGTGCGCGCCAGCCGTACAGCGGAAGGCTTGTATTTACGGCATTTTCGGGTTCTCATCAAGACGCCATCGCCAAGGGCATGCGATACAGAAAAAAGCACCCCGACGACCAGTGGGCGGTGCCCTATCTTCCCATCGACCCCGCAGATGTAGGAAGAAACTACGCCGACGACGTAATTCGCATAAACAGCCAGTCGGGAAGCGGCGGCATAGGATATATTCTCCAAAGTCAATTCGGCTACACTCTTCCCAAAGACATGGGCATACACTTCAGAAATGTGATAAAAAATATATCGGACAAAAATCACTCCGAGCTCAAACCCGACGAAATGCTCTCTGTTTTTGAACAAAACTACCTTAACATAATATCGCCGATAAGTCTTTGCGAAATTCACTATCGCCAGGAAAACGGTATTACCGCTTTTGTGACGATATTCGACGAAAAAACAGGAGAAAAAACGGAATATACGGACTTCGCCTTGCATGGATATTTACGGCGTTTAAAAAACATCACACGTTCAAGTGCCTGTTTTTGTCTTACCCGTTAAGCTGGCTTGCGGCACTTGTTATTATGATAATATACTTTACGGTTACATACCGCAAACTGAAAAAAGAGAGGACAGCTCAATGAAAAACTACGGCAAATACCGCCGCGGCTACTTTCCCGCCCCGACGATACGACCCAAATGGATAGAAAAAGAGTACATCGACAAAGCACCCGTGTGGTGCAGTGTGGATTTGCGCGACGGCAACCAGGCGCTCGAATGCCCCATGAACACCGCGCAAAAGACGGAATTTTTTAAAATGCTTGTCGAAATAGGTTTCAAGGAAATCGAAGTGGGGTTCCCCGCGGCATCCGACACGGAATATGAATTTGTACGCGCGCTGATAGACGGCGGCCTCATACCCGAAGATGTTACAATTCAAGTAATGACCCAGGCAAGAGACCACATAATAAGAAAAACCTTTGAGTCGGTAAAAGGCGCCAAGCGAGTTATCGTGCATCTTTTAAACCCCACATCACTGGCGCAGAGAGTTCAGGTTTTTAAGAAAAGCGAAGACGAAGTTTTGGAAATTGCCGTAAACGGCGCAAAAAAAGTTCGCGCACTTTCGGAAAAAAGCGATTGCGAAATAACCCTTGAATACACGCCCGAGAGTTTCACCGCCACAGAACCCGAATATTCTTTGAAAGTGATAAACGCGGTGCTTGACGTGTGGGAACCGTGTGAAAACAGAAAGGCGATTGTAAATCTCCCGGTAACGGTGGAGCTTTCTCTCCCACACATTTACGCAAACCAGGTGGAATATATTTGCGAAAACATAAAATACAAAGAGTTTACTTCAGTTTCGGTACATTCCCACAACGACAGAGGTTGTGGCGTGGCAGACACGGAGCTCGGCCTGCTTGCGGGTGCAACGCGTGTTGAGGGCACGCTTTTCGGAAACGGCGAAAGAACCGGAAACGCCGACATTGTAACCCTTGCGCTAAACATGTATTCACACGGAGTGGACCCTGAGCTAAACTTTGAAAATCTTCCCGAAATCACAGACATTTTCGAGCATCTTACGGGAATGTACGTGGGTGCGCGCCAGCCGTACAGCGGAAGGCTTGTATTTACGGCATTTTCGGGTTCTCATCAAGACGCCATCGCCAAGGGCATGCGATACAGAAAAAAGCACCCCGACGACCAGTGGGCGGTGCCCTATCTTCCCATCGACCCCGCAGATGTAGGAAGAAACTACGCCGACGACGTAATTCGCATAAACAGCCAGTCGGGAAGCGGCGGCATAGGATATATTCTCCAAAGTCAATTCGGCTACACTCTTCCCAAAGACATGGGCATACACTTCAGAAATGTGATAAAAAATATATCGGACAAAAATCACTCCGAGCTCAAACCCGACGAAATGCTCTCTGTTTTTGAACAAAACTACCTTAACATAATATCGCCGATAAGTCTTTGCGAAATTCACTATCGCCAGGAAAACGGTATTACCGCTTTTGTGACGATATTCGACGAAAAAACAGGAGAAAAAACGGAATATACGGCGCTCGGAAACGGTCGTTTGGACTCTGTGGCAAATGCTCTTAGAAACGGATATTTGGGAAGTTTCCAGGTGTCTGCCTACGAGGAGCACTCGCTCACGAAAAAATCCGACTCTCAGGCGGCGGCGTACATTTGCATAACAGATGACCAAACTCAAAAATGCTTTTGGGGCGTAGGCACGGACAACGATATTATCAATGCCTCGGTTAAAGGCCTTATAAGCGCTATAAATAACAAGTTAATTCACGAAAACCATTAATAGCGGAGGGGTATATATGTCGAAAAATAATATTTGCGAAAGCGCAAAACAGCTGTTAAAAGACATTATCCTGCGAAAAGAATTTTTCGAAGATGAACTCTACCCCGCCCTTGCCCGCGCTCAAGAGGAGCAAGAAGGAAAAAGTGAAGCTCTCGCCAAGGCTTTAAAACAGCAAACGGAGCTTCAAGAGGCCTCGTCTTACATAAAGCAGTCTTACCTTGCCTCGCTTTCCATGGCAGACGAGCTTTCCACAAGAACAAAAGAGCTTAAAAAGCGTGAAAAAAAACGCCGCATTTTGCCCAAAGCTCCGCCGAACGGCCTTATAGACTACAAAGAAGAGGCAACCGAACACTTTGCCAAAAGATTAAACGCCTACAAAATAGCGCTCATTGTATTTATGGGAAGTTTTGCCGGTGTAATTGTGGAGCTTTTGTGGTGTTTTATACGAAACGGGCATTTCGAGAGCCGTTCTGGGCTTGTGTACGGGCCTTTTAACCTTCTTTACGGTGCCGGCGCGGTGTTTCTCACGGTAACGCTTTACCGTTTCAGAAACAGAAGCGGTTTGTGGTCGTTTTTCGGTGGAATGGCCGTGGGAAGCGCGCTTGAATACCTATGTTCGTTGGGCCAGGAGCTCGTTTTCGGCTCCACGTCTTGGGATTACTCGCAAATGCCTTTTAACATAAACGGCAGAATTTGCCTGATGTATTCCGTTTTTTGGGGCGCACTCGGAGTATTGTGGATAAAAAACATCTATCCGAGAATTGCCTGGATAATTTTAAAAATTCCGAACAAAATAGGAAAAGCCGTTACCGCGGCAAGCGTTGTATTTTTGGTGATAAACGGCGCGGTGTCTTTTGTGGCGGTAAACCGCTGGTCGGAAAGGATAAACGGTCAAGCGGCGAAAAACATTTCGCAGCGATTTGTGGACAAACATTTTCCAGACGAGCGCATGGAGAAAATTTATGCCAATATGACGTTTGACAAATAGGCCGATATGTGGTATACTATGTAAAAGCGTGTTGCCTTGCAACACATTAGAATTTCATGGAGCAAAAGGCTCCTTTAATTGCTGACACATAAAAGCAAAGGGGTTTTTAAAATTCCTTTGCTTTTTTATTTTGAAAGGAAGATGCAAATGGGACTTACACTTACTGAAAAAATCTTGAAAGCACACCTTGTAGACGGTGAATTTGTGAAAGGCGGAGAAATAGGCATAAAAATAGACCAAACTCTCACGCAAGACGCAACCGGCACAATGGCATATCTCGAATTTGAAGCAATGGGCGTAGACAGGGTAAAAACCGAACGCTCCGTTGCATACATTGACCACAACACTCTCCAATCCGGCTTTGAAAATGCCGATGACCACAGATTTATAGGCTCCGTTGCAAAAAAACACGGCATATATTTCTCGCGTCCCGGTAACGGAATTTGCCACCAGGTGCACCTTGAACGTTTCGGAATACCCGGCAAAACCCTTATTGGCTCCGACAGCCACACTCCCACCGGCGGCGGCCTCGGAATGATTGCGATAGGCGCCGGTGGTCTTGACGTTGCCGTTGCAATGGGCGGCGGTGCTTACTACATTACATATCCGAAAATAGTTAAAGTAAACCTTACAGGCAAGCTCTCCCCCTGGGTTGCCGCAAAAGACGTTATCCTCGAAATTTTAAAAATAATGTCCGTTAAAGGCGGTGTGGGAAAAGTTATAGAATACTGTGGCGAAGGCGTTAAGACCCTTTCCGTTCCCGAGCGCGCAACCATTACAAACATGGGCGCGGAACTCGGCGCAACTACTTCCGTTTTCCCGTCGGACGAAATAACAAAAGAATTTTTAAAGGCTCAAAAACGCGGCGACGTTTGGACAGAGCTCAAAGCCGATGACGACGCCGTTTATGACGAAGAAATAAACATAGACCTTTCAAATCTCGCTCCCGCGGCGGCATGTCCTCATTCGCCCGATAACATAAAAAGCATAGCCGAAATCGGCGAAATGAAAATAGACCAGGTGTGCATAGGTTCGTGCACAAACAGTTCACTTCTCGACATGATGAAAGTAGCTCATATTTTAAAAGGAAAAACCGTTCATCCCGACGTTTCCCTCTCCATAGCTCCGGGTTCAAAGCAAGTTTTGAAAATGCTTGCCGACAACGGTGCTTTGGCGATTATGATAGAAGCCGGTGCAAGAATTTTGGAAAGCGCATGCGGCCCTTGCATAGGAATGGGTCAGGCGCCCAATTCAAAGGGAATATCTTTGAGAACGTTTAACAGAAACTTTCTCGGAAGAAGCGGAACAAAAGACGGTCAAATATACCTCGTATCACCCGAAACCGCGGCGGCTTCGGCAATTGCCGGCGTTCTTACAGACCCGAGAACCCTCGGTGAAATGCCCGACATTAAACTTCCCGAAGAATTTACAATAAACGACAACATGGTTGTGCCGCCTTGCGACGAAAAAGACATGGACAGCGTAGACGTGCTTCGCGGCCCCAACATAAAGCCTTTCCCGAAAACCGAGCCTCTTTGCGACACAATAGCCTGCAATTGTTCGCTCAAAGTGGGTGACAACATCACCACCGACCACATAATGCCAGCGGGTGCAAAGATATTGCCGCTTCGTTCAAACATTCCGGCAATTTCTAAATTTTGCTTTACAGTGTGTGACGAAAACTTTCCCAAGAGAGCCGAAAGCCTCGGAAGCAGTATAATCGTGGGCGGCTCAAACTACGGTCAGGGCTCTTCAAGAGAGCACGCCGCACTCGCTCCGCTCCATTTGGGAATTAAAATAGTTATAACAAAATCGTTTGCGAGAATACACCGCTCCAACCTCATAAATGCGGGAATTTTGCCGCTTAATTTCGAAAATGAGGCGGATTACGACAAAATAAGTCAAGACGACGAGCTCATTTTAAAAAATGTTCGCGAAACGGTTTTAAACGGTGGGAAATTTGTTTTGGAAAACAAGACAACGGGCGACATTATCCCTTGTGTTTGCGAGCTCAGCGAAAGAGCTAAGGAAATTATTCTTGCCGGCGGACTTTTAAACTACACAAAGCAGAAAGGAAACAACTGATATGGCAAAAATTCAAATGAAAACGCCCCTTGTTGAAATGGACGGCGACGAAATGACCAGGGTTATATGGAAAATGATAAAAGACATTCTCCTCACCCCATATATCGACCTTAAAACCGAGTACTACGACCTCGGCCTCAAATACAGAAACGAAACCGACGACCGCGTTACAGTAGCCAGCGCGGAGGCAACGAAAAAATACGGCGTTGCCGTAAAATGCGCCACAATTACTCCAAACGCCGCAAGAATGAGCGAATATGATTTAAAAGAAATGTGGAAATCGCCCAACGGCACAATAAGAGCAATCCTCGACGGAACGGTTTTCAGAACACCTATTATCGTAAACGGCATAACGCCTTTTATCCCCACTTGGGCAAAACCCATAACCATCGCCCGTCACGCATATGGCGACGTGTACAAAAACAGTGAAATGCAAGTAAAAAAAGGCACAAAATGTTCCCTTTTAACAACCGACGAAAACGGTAACACAACAGAGCAACTCATCTATGATTTTTCCGACTCCGACGGAATAATTCAAGGTCTTCACAACAAAGACAACTCCATAGCAAGTTTTGCGAGAAGCTGTTTTAATTTTGCCCTTGACACAAAGCAGGATTTATGGTTTGCCACAAAAGACACTATATCCAAAAAATATGACCACAGATTTAAAGACATTTTTGCCGAAATATTCGAAAACGAGTACAAAGAAAAATTTGCCGATGTCGGCATTGAATACTTCTACACCC
>CAZSIY010000023.1:0-5656 GCA_964606825.1 uncultured Oscillospiraceae bacterium
TCCTCCAAATTTAAGTTTTAGATTTTTCTGCAATATACCGTACCGATTGTCTTTATCACTTGTTTTCAAAACCTTCGTTACGGCACCTCATCATAGCCGAGAGGTCGTTTTTATTTTTCATAAAGCTCCACATTGTCCTCGCCGTCTGTTTCAAAAACGTTTACCTTGATGATTTCGTTTTTCGACGTGGGAATGTTTTTGCCCACATAGTCTGCCCTTATGGGCAGTTCCCTGTGCCCGCGGTCGACAAATGCCGCAAGCTGAACCGTTGCCGGGCGTCCGCACGCCATTATCGCATCAAGCGCGGCTCTGACGGTTCTGCCGGTGTAAATTACGTCGTCTACCAAAATGACGTTTTTGCCCGAAACGTCAAAGCCTATGTCCGAACCGTTTATCACGGGAGCCCTGTCAGTCGGGCGCGAGAGGTCGTCACGGTAAAAAGTAATGTCAATTGTGCCTACGGCGGGCATCTTTTGCTCTATTTTGTATATTCTTTCGCATATGCGCTTTGCAATCGGAACTCCGCGAGTTTGTATGCCTATGAGGCAAAGCTCGTTCACAGAGGCATTTTTTTCGATTATTTCATGGGATATCCTTGTAAGGGTGCGTCCAAATAAAATTTCGTCCACAAGAACGGATTTAAGTTTCATGATATTCCTCCCAAAAGCAACAGAGAGCGGTTTCCCGCTCTCCGTGATAGGTGTGTGTAAATTATTTGCTTTGCTCTTTTTTCGAGAGAACGAGGTTTGTGATAATTCCGAGAATAAGCGCGCAAGCAATTTCAGTGAGTGTTACCTGGCCGATTTTAAGTGCCATTCCGCCGATACCCGAAATGAGAATTACAGATACAACGAAGAGGTTTCTGTTGTCGCCGAGGTCTACATCTTGTATCATTTTAAGACCGCTTACCGCGATAAATCCGTAAAGTGTTACGCAAACGCCGCCCATTACGCATGAGGGAATTGTGGCAAGGAATGTAACAAAAGGTCCGAAGAAAGAAATTACAATTGCCATAATTGCCGTTGTGAGAATGGTTACAACCGAAGCGTTTCCGGTAATCGCAACACATCCTACCGACTCGCCGTATGTTGTGTTGGGGCAACCGCCGAAGATTGCTCCTATAATCGAGCCTACGCCGTCGCCGAGAAGGGTTCTGTGAAGACCGGGTTTTTCAAGAAGATCTCTTCCTATTACGGTAGATAAGTTTTTGTGGTCGGCAATGTGCTCCGCAAAAACAACGAATGCAACCGGTACATATGCCACGGCAATTGTAGCGATGTATTTTGCATCAACCGCCGCAAAGCCTTTGCTTGCTTTCATAAATGTGAAATCGGGGTACCACTGCATGTTTTTAAAGAGCGAGAAATCGATTATTTCGAGCATTTCGTTGTCTGTTGCCATGCCTATTACGGTAAATACGGCAGCTGTTGCGTATCCTGCGAGAATACCGATTATAAAGGGAATGAGCTTTGTCATCTTTTTGCCGTATACCGAGCAAAGTACAACCACAAGAAGGGTAACAAGTGCGCAAATAAAGCCTATCCAACCCTTTGTGCCCATTACGTAAACGGAGTTTGCCGCGTCGAATTCGGCAAATTTGAGCATGTCGCCTATGGCGTTGCCCGAAAGGGAAAGTCCTATAATCGCAACTGTGGGGCCTATAACTACCGGCGGCATGAGCTTGTTTATCCAGGAAACGCCTGCAAATTTAACCACAAGCGCTATAACAACGTACACAAGACCCGCGAAAATCGCACCGATTATAAGGCCGGCATGTCCCGCTTCAACGGAAACAGCGCCCGCAAATGCGGCAAACATTGAGCCTAAAAACGCAAAAGACGAGCCGAGAAAAACAGGGCTTTTGAATTTTGTGAACAAAAGGTACACAATTGTGCCCACGCCCGCGCCGAAAAGTGCGGCAGACTGCGACATTCCGTTTTGAATAATCGACGGAACTGCAATTGTTGCCGCAAGAATTGCAAGTAGCTGCTGGAACGCAAACACGATAAGCTGACCGAACTTAGGCTTATCTTCAACATCGTAAATCAGTTTCATAAAAAATCTCTCCTTAAAATTTTTGGAAAATAAGATATTTTAAACCGAAAAAAATGCCTCACCTGCGGACGCAGACAAGGCACAATTGCGCAAAATGAATATGTAAATCTTGCCGATGTCTCGCATCGAATTTAAAGATAACTTATTTACTGCCAAAAAGTATAGCACATATTTTGCCGTTTGTAAACAGTTTTTGAACTTTAATTGCGTTTTTTTGTCAAAATATACAAATATTCCCGAATATTTTTTACATCGGCGGAAAAAATATTTTCGGGTGATTGATATGGAAAAAGCGTTTTCGCTTGAAAAAATAAGTCAAAAAGAGTACGGCGAAATGGTAAAAAGCGCCTCGCCTAACTCAAAAATTTTAAAAAACACTTTTCTCGCTTTTACTCTTGGCGGAATTATTTGCGTTTTGGGTCAGCTTGTTTCCCAAATGTATCTTAATTTCGGAATTTCCAAGGAAGACGCCGCCGCGCTCACAAGTTCAACCCTCATCTTTTTCGGCGCGTTTTTAACGGGTATCGGTGTATATGACAACATTGCAAAAATCGGCAAAGCGGGCACTTTGGTTCCCATTACAGGCTTTGCCAATTCCATTGTTTCGTCGGCTCTTGAATACAAAACCGAGGGTTATGTTTTGGGCATAGGCGCAAAACTTTTTACTGTGGCGGGGCCCGTTATCGCATACGGCATTGCCGCCTCTGTGATATACGGAATTATTTTGATGATTTTTAAAGGCGGTGCGTAATGTGGGTATAAAATCGGGCAAGCAAACAATTAAATTCACAAATCCCGTGATGATAAAAAGTTTCTTTTCCACCGCGGGTAAAAAAGAGGGCGAGGGCAGACTTGGCGGCTTTTTCGACATGGTGGTGCAAGATGAGTACGCCAAGGCGAAAAGCTGGGAAAAAGCCGAGAGCAATATCTTAAAGCACACCGTTTCGGGAGCTCTAACCAAGGCATCTCTTACGTCAAACGACATCGATTACGCTTTCGCGGGCGACCTTTTAAACCAGTGCACCGCAAGCGCCTTTGCCCTAAAGGACTTTAATATCCCGTTTTTCGGGATTTACGGCGCCTGTTCTACAATGGCGGAAAGCCTGGCTCTTGCTGCCGTGACCGTTGATGCGGGGTATGCAAAATATGCCCTTGCCGCAACGTCAAGCCACTTTTGCTCCAGTGAAAAACAGTATCGTTTTCCCCTTGAATACGGAAGTGTTCGCACGCCCACTTCCCAGTGGACAGTTACCGGAAGCGGCGCGGTGATTTTGTCAAACAGCGGAGCAAATCTCGTCGTAAAATCGGTTACAACGGGAAAAATGGTAGATTACGGCATAAGCGATGCAAATAATATGGGCGCGGCAATGGCGCCTGCCGCCGCCGACTGCATAGCGGCGCACCTTGAGGATACCGACCGCGATGAAACCTATTATGATGCCATTGTAACGGGAGATTTGGGAAATGTGGGAAGTAAGCTCTTGCGCGAAATGTTTTTAAAACAGGGCATAGACATTAAAAAAGTGCACATGGATTGCGGTTCGATGATTTTCGACGGAAAATCCCGCGGCACAAACGCCGGCGGAAGCGGTTGCGGTTGCTCGGCAAGCGTTTTTTGCGGATATTTTTTAAAGGAAATGCTACGCGGAACCTACAAAAGGATTTTACTTGTTTGCACCGGCGCACTAATGAGCCCCACAACCGTTCAAATAGGCGAAAATATCGTGGGAATAGCTCATGGCGTGGAAATAGAAAGGGTGTGATGCGCGTGGATTTCATGAAACTTTTAAATGCCTTTTGGGTAGGTGGCGTGCTTTGCGCCATAGCTCAAATATTAATTGATAAAACAAAACTCACGCCCGCGAGAATTATGGTTTCCTATGTTGTGGCAGGCGTTGTTTTAACTGCCTTTGGCGTGTATGAACCCATAGTAAAATACGCCGGCGCCGGAGCAACAGTGCCCATAATCGGTTTTGGATATTCTTTGGCAAAAGGAGTTGTTAAAGCCGTGGGCGAAAAAGGTTGGCTCGGTGTTTTGAGCGGCGGTATAACCGGTACCGGTGCCGGTATCGCCGCGGCAGTGGTTTTCGGATTGCTGTTTTCCCTCATTTGTAAGCCGAAAGCGAAAAAATGAGTAAAAAACTTATCATAAAAATTCACTATTTTTCATTTTGTTTGAAAACCGAAAAATCCTTACAAGAATAAATTTTCTCGTAAGGATTTTTTATTATCGAGTAGCAAAACATACTACTTTTCAATATCGCTTGTTTCCAAATCATAAAACAAATTATCCAATACATACCTCACATATACCTCACTGTAAGTATATGTGAGGTTTGAAATCGCATCTTTATGCATTTTCAGGCTTTTGGCATATGCGAGTTCGTTTTTTGCGGAACCGTATTTTTTAAGGTCATTTTCTCTCGGCGGCATAATGCTTCCGAAAAGGTCTGTTATGTCGTATCCTGGGGGAGTGTTGCAAACCAAAAGGAATTTTGTGAAATTTTTTTGGAATTTTCGTCGTAGCACGCCGGTTGCGTATCCCGGGCTTTGTCCAAAAGAAGAGCCGCGGAGCAGGCAAAAGAAATATAGTGCGTATATTCCGGGTTGCCGTATTCCCATGCGCAGGCTTCGGTGCCTATGATATTTTCCCTGTTATCGGTTTTGAGATAATTTTTTCAAGAAAACGCCGCAATTTTTTCGGGGTTTGCGTAATATGCAAGGTCTATGTAGCAATTTTCCACTACGGAATTAATAATTTTAAATCCTTGCTTTGCAAATTTGTCGAAAGTGCACCCCTTGCTCGGACCGCGGTTTTCGTCGGCAATTCGCCAAAATTGAATGATTATGTCTTTATTTGTGGGAAGCTCTTTTGAAACGTCCAGCTCGTTGTTGTACATAATCATCTTTTGCCTTTTTTGCTCACGATTTTGTGCATGCGGCCTATCCCGTGGTTGTAAAGGTCGAAAATGCCGCCGAGGCTTTTCTATTGCATTGTTTTTTGCACGCGGTGCAGCTTTCCCAGCGGCAAAGGTAGTTCCGCTCGGGAATATCGAGCACACTTCACCTATGAGTTTTGAATAAAATTCATAAACTTTTTCGCTTCCCACGCAAACGGTGTAAACGCTATTCTCGCTTGTTTGGCATTTAAGCTCGGGGGGATTTTCGGTAAGAAATGTGCCGTGTGCG
The DNA here is from genome assembly GCA_964606825.1 of uncultured Oscillospiraceae bacterium. Taxonomy (GTDB): domain Bacteria; phylum Bacillota; class Clostridia; order UMGS1810; family UMGS1810; genus CAKSIN01. The sequence goes on from CAZSIY010000023.1 coordinate 5,245, forward strand.
GGAAATTCAATTCCGGACACGGCGTTTATGCAGAGCTTTTCGCAAAAATCCGCAAGTTCTTTCATCTCCTCTTTTGTGTAAAGAGAGGTGCCTCTTATATCTTTCAGAGGTGTGAAAACGTCGGACTTGCAGCAATTTCCGAGGTTGTCTGTAATGTGAAAAGTGATGCTGTTGCACTTTGCGAGCGACAGCCTTTTTATGTCTTCAAAAAGCCTTTTTAACGGCGTCAAACCTCACGCAAGTTCAATCATCACGGAACGGTATTCGCAGTCGGGAAAATCGAAAATTTCGCTCTTTGGCACGTAAAATTTTTCGTTTTCTTTTACGATTTGGCAAATTACAGTCGCAAGGGCGTTTCTTGCGCTCTCTTTTGAGCCGAAATCTATAGTTATGCCGCTTTTTACCGAAATTC
>CAZSIY010000023.1:5666-12115 GCA_964606825.1 uncultured Oscillospiraceae bacterium
CCGAAATTCGATACGCTCCGCCGCTGAGTTCGCCCGAATTTTTTAAATTGATTTCAATAGCGTTTTCCTTTTCTTCAAAAAGAGAAATTTCCAAAAACATTTTTAAATATTACTTTGCAAAATCAGCATTTTCGCCCGATATTTTAATTGAGTCGAAAAAGATTTTCTCATTTGATTTTTCGAGGTTTTTAACGCGTGGAAACATGGCTTTCGCCTATCAATAGAATGTTGCTACTTCCTGCTCGGGTTTTTCGCTCATTTCCAATTCGGTTACTTTCAAAACCGGGCCTTTGGTGCGGTAGAGTTTGTTGTATTCAAAGGAAAATTCCGCGGTAATTACTACCCAGTCGCGGTTATTGAGTTTTACGCCGTCGGGCAAAATTGCCACAAGGCCTTTGTATGATATGTCGTCAACACAGCAAGTCATAACATGGCGGCCGCAAACAACGGTGTTTTGAGGAAGTTTTGCGTTCACTGCCACAATCGCCTTGAACTTGAGTTTTTTGCCGACGTATTTTTTTTGGTCTTCCGCCATATCCCTGAACCACAGCGCGTAGTCTCGATCGGCGATTTCGATTATCGGGGCATCTATGTCAAAGGGTAGGGGATCTTCCTTTTCGTCGTATTCCATGGTGCCGTCGGTGTTTTCGTAGGCAATGGCGCAACGCCTCGAAATTCCGCGGATAATTTTGTGGAATTCGTCTTTGTCGGTTTTTTCGTCGGAGCGGTTGAAAATTATCATTTCCGCGTTTGTAAGTTTGTCTACCACAAGGCTTCGCATGTTTGAGTTATAGTTTACAAAGGTTTTCGCGTCCGCAAATAGAATTTCCTGATATATAAACCACTTGTCGGGGAGATTTGAATATAGGTCGTTTAACTGCCACATGCCGTTATATTCAACCAAAACTCTCTCGGCTTTGTATTTTTTTTCAAGGCTGTACAAAATGTCTGCCTTGATTTCAGACACGTCTTCAAAAACTTCTATAAAAACGTTTTTGCCGGGAAAACGCTCCGGGGCGATTTCCTCAATGCCCTCTTCGCACAAGATGAGAAGGGTTCTTTCGCCATCGTTGAAACGCTCGTCCTCCAGGGTTTCTTGAATTGCCTTTGTTTTGCCGGCTTCAAAAAATCCCGTAAAAAGATAAACGGGTATTTGAGATCTCATTTTATCTTACCTTCTTTCAAATTCCGAAAAGCTCTTTTAGCGCACCTTCGTTTATTTTTGAGCCAATTACACATAGCCTTCCTGTTATTGCGGCACTTCCGCTTCTTACGTCGGGCTCGCCGGGAACGTAATCAAAGTGTATGAAAGTTCCGTCCTCGCTTTCCACAATGCCTTTCGCGCGCAAAACCATGCCGTATTTTTCGGAGTCGGCAAGGGCGTTTAGGCAGTTTTCAATTTCTTCTTTTGTAAATTTCTTTGCGGTTTCACTTCCCCAGCTGGCGAAAACGTCGTCCGCATGGTGATGATGGTGTTCATGGTCGTGGTGCTCATGGTGGTGCTCGTGACAGTCGCAATCGTGGTGATGTTCATGCTCATGTTTGTGCTCATGATGATGTTCGTGATGATGCTCATGTTTGTGCTCATGATGATGTTCGTGATGATGCTCATGTTCGTGCTCATGCTCGTCATGGTCATGGCGATGTCCGCAAACAGGGCAAACTTCCTCGCCTTTGAGTTTTTCCATAGCGGCATCCAAAGTGTCCGCTCTTTCCATGGCAAGGGAGATTTGCTCGCCTGTGAGCTTATCCCAAGGCGTTGTTACTACAACGGCATCGGGGTTGTGTTCTTTTATGAGAGATAGGCACTGAGCGATTTTTTCGTCGGAAGCGCTTTGAGTGTGGCTCAAAATTATAGCGCCCGCGTGCTCGATTTGGTCGTTGAAAAATTCGCCGAAGTTCTTCATATACATTTTGCACTTGTTCACGTCGGCAACGGTGGTAAATCCCGCAAGAACGGCGTTGGGTGAGTTTATACCCTCTACCGCCCTTATAACGTCGCTGAGCTTGCCTACGCCCGAAGGCTCAATTAAAATCCTGTCGGGGTTAAATTTGTTCAAAACCTCTTCAAGAGCTTTTCCAAAGTCACCCACGAGTGAACAGCATATGCATCCCGAGTTCATCTCCGTAACTTCCACCCCGGCATCTTGCATAAATCCGCCGTCTATGCCTATTTCGCCGAACTCGTTTTCAATTAGAACAAGTTTTTCGCCGTTGTATGCTTCCTTTATAAGTTTTTTAATGAGCGTGGTTTTTCCCGCACCGAGAAATCCCGAAAAAATATTGATTTTTGTCATTTTTGTCACCCTTTGTATTTTAGCTGTATATTATGTTTCGGCAAAAAATTGTCTTGCCGAAATTTTTTATCTGACCGCAGGGTCAATTTAGCGTGCGTAAGCACATTTGGCTGCCGCCTTATTTTGATAAAACGACTATCTTCTCAAATAAAATTTCATTTTCTGTGTTGAGTACAACCTTTGCAACGCCATTGCTGATATTAATCAAAGCGCCCGCAAGCACAGATTTCCCGCTGTCATCTTTCGATACATCCGAACCTACAATTATTGTGCAGGGTTGCCCCAGGTCATCATATTCGCTTCCGCACTCGCTTACACAAGCTTTATGCGTATGTCCGCAAAGCATAAGGTCCGGATTTATATTTTTCTTAATAAGTTCTGACCAATTCGAATACAACTGCCTTTCTATATCAAACGGATTTTTTGTCTTAAATGTAAATGGAACATGAGATATTATAAATTTGTATTTTATACCATCTTGTGCATATTCATCAGCCGCATTTTTAATTGTATTTTTAATCATATTTTCTTGTTCAAGACGAAATTCATGGCAACATATCGTTCCACCATATTCGGGACGATCGTCATCTTTATCTTCGCCTGTATCAACAAGTAACCCTCAAATGCATCCTGCTTTGAATGTGTAGTATGATTTTCCATTGTCGCCGGGCATATACTTGGCAAGATTTTGCGCTTCCATACCCCTTAAATCATGATTTCCTCTTGATATTATACATGGAAACTCTCCTTTTGTAACTTCCGACGCTATTTTGTAGCACAGGATTATATCATCAAACGTATCAGATGCGTTTGAAATGTCTCCATTCATTATAAGTAAGTCTATATCTTTGCCACAACATTTTGCAACGTTAACAGCCTGCTCAAATTGCCCGTGCACATCTGCAAGATGATATATATTTATATCATTGGTTTTTTCCAACGGACTGAATTTGTAAGCTTTTTCAATCGCAGTGGCAATTTTAGAAAAATACGGTAGCCTTTCTATCATTTTTTCTATTATAATCGTATATTTTCGAGCTTTATCAAGTTCTTCCGAAGGAACAGAAATCCTATGAACCCCCGACGATGACACCCTTATTCCATTACTGTGATTGTAATAAACATTATCTCCAACACGAACGCTAACTAATGCATCTTGTTCTGTTATAATCATAATTTGATATGTATTTCCCACAATACAAACTGTTGGATTTAATTTTACCGTATCAGTCATATTAATAATCCTCCAATCAATCTTCGTACGTTCTCTTTACACAAGGAGCGCTTTTTTGTTTTTTCGACGTCATTCGATAACTTCGCCGTCAATTGACACATAGCGGTCACATGACCGTAAAAGCCGATAGGCTTTAATAATTTCATGTAATAAAATTCCGCTATGTGTCAATTATATCACCATTTTTTTAAAAAATCAATGATTAAAATTAAGACGAAATGTTAATTTTAACTCAAAAAACATCGTGTTTTATTAAAGTTCATAATACAGCATAAAAAAGTTTCGTTCATTTTTTCTTGTAAAAGAACAAAAGGGCGGAAAATCCACCCCTTTTTCGCCGTTTTTGTAAACTATTTTTCAAAAACTTTAAGGAATGACTTGTAAAACTTGAAATTTTGTAGTAAAATAGTAATTAATGAAATAAAAATCCGTATTTTGCGGATTGGATATACAGGAGGATGCAAAATGAGTGCTTTTATTGACAGAATTAAAGAAAGAGCAAAAGCAGACAAAAAGAAAATCGTTCTGCCCGAGTCTATGGACAGAAGAACTTTTGAAGCTGCCGAGAAAATCTTAAAAGAGGATATCGCCGATATTATTATCATCGGTACCCCCGAAGAGGTTGAGGCAAACAGCAAAGGATTGGATATCTCCGGCGCTACAATTATCAACCCCTTTACATATGAAAAAACAGAAGAGTATTTAAATCTTTTCGTGGAACTCAGAAAGGCAAAAGGCTTAACATACGAAGATGCAAAGAAAACCGCTCTCGGAGATTACATGTACTATGCATGTCTTATGGTTAAAGCGGGCGATGCGGACGGTGTTGTTTCCGGAGCTTGTCACTCCACGGCAAACACTCTTCGCCCCAGCCTCCAGATAATAAAAACAAAGCCGGGCGTGAAGTTGGTTTCGGCGTTCTTCCTTATGGTTGTGCCCGATTGCGAGTACGGCGCAAACGGAACCTTTATCTTCGGCGACAGCGGCCTTGAGCAAAATCCCGATCCCGAGAAACTTGCGGCAATTGCGGCATGCTCGGCAGAGTCTTTTGAGCTCCTTGTTGAAAAAGAGCCTATCGTGGCAATGCTTTCCCATTCCACAAAGGGCAGTGCAAAGCACGCTGATGTTGACAAAGTAGTGGAAGCTACAAGAATTTGCAAAGAAAACAACCCCGAACTTAAAGTTGACGGCGAGCTTCAGCTCGACGCGGCAATTGTGCCCTCAGTCGGCGAGTCTAAAGCTCCGGGTTCACCCGTTGCCGGCAAGGCAAACGTTTTGGTGTTCCCCGACCTCGATGCCGGAAACATTGGTTATAAATTGGTTCAAAGGCTTGCAAAAGCCGAAGCTTACGGCCCTGTTACCCAGGGTATAGCAATGCCCATAAACGACCTTTCCAGAGGTTGCTCGGCAGACGATATCGTGGGCGTTGTGGCAATTACTTGTGTTCAAGCTCAGGGTAATAAATAATTTTGGAGGCAGAAAAAATGAATATTTTAGTTATTAATGCCGGAAGTTCATCACTTAAATATCAGTTTATAGATATCGAAACCGAAAAAGTTCTCGCAAAAGGCCTTTGCGAAAGAATAGGCATCGAGGGCTCAAAGCTCACACAAAAAGCTCCCGGAAAAGATGAATTTGTAAGGCAGGAAAATATGAAAGACCACAGCGACGCCATAAAAATGGTTATAGATGCTCTCACAGGCAAAGACCACGGCGTAATTTCCGATATGTCACAAATCGATGCTGTAGGCCACAGAGTGGTTCACGGCGGCGAGATATTCAGCAAATCCGTTGTGATAGATGATAAGGTTATGGACGCAATAAGAGAGTGTATTCCCCTTGCACCTCTCCACAACCCCGCAAATATCATAGGAATTGAGGCTTGCCAAAAGGCAATGCCCGGTACTCCTCAGGTTGCCGTGTTTGATACCGCGTTCCACCAGCAAATGCCCGCAGAAGCATACATGTACGCCCTTCCTTATGAAATGTACACAAAGTATAAAATAAGAAGATACGGTTTCCACGGTACAAGCCATAAATACGTTTCTCAAAGAGCAGCCGATATCCTCGGAAAACCCCTCTCCGAGCTTAAACTTATAACAATGCACCTCGGTAACGGCTCTTCCGTATCCGCGGTAATGAACGGCCATTCGGTAGACACAAGTATGGGCTTTACACCTCTTGCCGGCGTTGCAATGGGAACCCGTTGCGGCGATATAGACCCCGCAATTGTTACATATCTTATGGACAAAGGCGGCTACGATGCAAAACAGGTTGACGCTCTTATGAACAAAGAGTCGGGCGTTTTCGGTATTTCGGGCATCAGCAGTGACTTCCGTGATCTCGAAAGTGCAATGAATACAAACGAAAGAGCAAAACTTGCCCTCGATATGTTCGCATATGACGTTAAAAAGCTCGTGGGCGCATACGCCGCGATTATGGGCGGAGTTGACGCTTTGGTATTTACCGCGGGCGTGGGTGAGAATACTCGCATAATGAGAGAGCAAATTACAGAAGGCCTTGAATTTATGGGCGTAAAAATAGACAAGGAAGCAAACGAGTGCCGCGGAATAGAAAAAGACATCACCGCACCTGGTGCATCGGTAAAAACATTGGTAATTCCCACAAACGAAGAGCTTATGATTGCCAAAGATACAGCCGAACTTGTAAAATAATCACAATAAATTTAAAAAAAACTTGACAAAGCTTGAATAACCATATATAATAGTTTTGTTATGTCGGGGTGTATTATGATTTTAGACGTATCACAATTAATACAAAGCGACGGCGCGGTTAAGGAACTTGATTTGAGCATTGAGCTTGAAAATCTTTCCTTTAACGGTCAGGATATTGTTTTTAAAACGCCTTTTTATCTCAAAGGCGCAGTTAAAAACATTGCCGGGGTTCTATATATGGAC
>CAZSIY010000024.1:0-12050 GCA_964606825.1 uncultured Oscillospiraceae bacterium
GCTAACCTCTCAAGGTCAATCATGCGTGAGCTCCGCAGGATTCGGGCCTTTGAAAAGTGATTCCGACTTAAATTAAATCCACATAAAATGATGCCGATTAAAGCCATGTGCTTTTTTCGGCATTATTTTTTTAAAATTTTTATTAATATTTGTGCATTTTTTCGTCATTACAGGAAATTTAACCATTGACTTTTTGCAAAAAAAAGTTTAGAATATATCTATATGTTTTTTTAAAAAGACTCAATTTTAATGTTGGCAATGGAGATATGATAAAATGAAAATAGGTATACCCAGAGCATTGCTCTATTACTACTATTTCCCTTTCTGGAACACTCTTTTTACCGAACTCGGATGCGAAGTTGTTGTAAGCGAAGAAACCAACACAAAAATCATTTCCGACGGTTGCCATGTTACAGAAACCGAAATGTGCGTTCCGATTAAAATTTTCAACGGTCATGTTGCCCAGCTTTTAAAAACCGATGTGGATTTTGTATTCATACCGCAAATGCACATGGTATCTCACGAATACTATTGTCCTAAATTTCTCGGTCTTATTGAGCTCGTTAAATATGCCTTTGAAAATGACTGGAACAGATTTATGTTCCTCTACTACGATACGAAAAAAGATGACCTCGACAACTTAAAAGTACACTTGCCACTTACCGAATATCTCGGCGTTAGCAAGGCGCAAGTTCGCGCAGCACTGAAAAAAGCGGTTGCAAAGCAAAAAGAATGTAGGAAAATAAGTCAAAAAGGCTATACAATTCCAGAAGCATACCGCATTTTAAACGGCGAAAAAATAAAACCGTTTAAAGAAGGCGCGCTTACAATTGCCCTTTTGGGATATGTAAATAACGTTTACGACAGCTACGTAAGCATGGACTCTTTAAAAAGGCTCCGCGAAATGGGCGTAAACGTAATCACTTTCGACCAGCTTCCCGACAAGGCCGTGGCAAAAGATACAAACAACATAAAAGAGCCGTTTTGGATATTTGCAAGAAAAATCTACAACGCCTCAAAATATCTTATAGAAAACAAAACGGTAGACGGTATTATACACATGACAGCTTTCGGCTGCGGCCCCGACTCCATCATAGGGCGCCTTATGGAAGACCGCTGTGACGACGCGAACATTCCGTTTTTAACTCTCCGCGTTGACGAACACACCGGCGACAACCACACACAAACAAGGCTTGAAGCATACATAGACATGCTTAAAATGAGAAAACAAAAAGAAGCAAAGGGGGATGTGAAATGAAAGTAAGTTTTCCCCATATGGGGCAGGTAACAGCATATGCAAAGATGCTTGAAATGCTCGGACACGAAGTTATTGTGCCCGAAAGCCCCACACAGCGCACCTTCGACCTCGGAGTTTTAAATAGTCCCGAATTTATATGCTACCCTTCAAAGGTAATGGCAGGAACTTATATAGAGGCCAGTGAAAAAGGTGCTGAAGTTATTGTTTCGTCCGGCGGTTGCGGTCCTTGCCGCGCAGGAATGTATTGCGAAATTCACCGCGGAATATTAAAAAGGCTCGGATACGACACGGAAATAATAATTTTCGACTCGTTTTTTAAAGCACCGGGATATTTTGTAAAGCAGTTAAAGCGGATTTTAAACGGTAAAGGCGTAATAACTCTCGGAAAAATCCTCTCGCTTTGCCTCAGAATGATGAAATATCTTGACGAAATAGAGAAAAAAATCAAAGTTTTACGCGCATATGAAGTAAACAGCGGCGACTTTGACAAATTGCTCAAAAAAGTAAACGAAGCGTTTCACGCATGTAACAGCGTTCGCGAACTAAAAAAAGCTAACACAAAGGCATGGGCAGAGCTTGGCAAAATCCCTGTAAAAATCCCCGAAGAGAGCAAGCGCCTAAGATTTGGAATTGTGGGAGAAATATTTGTGGTAATGGATGCCGCAACGAACACAAACGTCGAAAAAAGGCTGAACGCGCTCGGAGTTGAAGTGGAAAGCACTCAGTACATATCAGAATGGGTAAGCCACAATGCAACACCGGCTATCATGTGCCATGACAAAACTCACAAAATGCATATCGAAGGTAAAAAATACACCACTTGCAACTGCGGCGGACACCACCTCGGTAACGTAGGCTGGATAGAAGAATTTTCCAAAGAAGGACTAGACGGAATAATTCACTTAATGCCTTTCGGATGTCTTCCGGAGCTTGTAACGCGCAGTATGTCGCACAAACTCAGCGAGCAGTTTGACATTCCGATACTTACAATGTCAATCGACGAGCAAAACGGCGAAGCAAACACCCAAACAAGGCTCGAAGCATTTGTAGACCTTTGCGCGGGAAGAAAGCGTTCAAAAGCCGCTAAGAACAAAAAAGCAAACAAAGATTTTGCTAATGTATAGGAGATGTAAAAATGGATATATATGTTGGTATAGATACCGGTTCCGTAAGCACCAACGTCATTGCAACAGATAAAGATGGCGAAGTTATTTTCGACAGGTATATAAGAACAAAAGGACAGCCCATAAACTCCGTAAAAGACGGCATGAGCCAGCTTAACGAATTTCTCAAAGGCAAAGACCTTACGGTTCGCGCCGTTGGCGTTACCGGAAGCGGAAGACAGATGATAGGCCTCATGGTGGGTGCAGACGTTGTAAAAAATGAAATCACCGCTCACGCCACCGCCACAATTCACTTTCACCCCGAAGCACGCACTATTTTTGAAATAGGCGGCCAAGACAGTAAGATTATAATTTTAAAAGACGGCATAGTAACTGACTTTTCAATGAACACCGTGTGTGCCGCGGGAACAGGCTCTTTCCTCGACCACCAGGCAGAGCGCCTCGGTGTTGACATTAAAGATTTCGGAGATTTGGCACTTCAGTCGGAGAACGACGTTCGTATTGCCGGCCGTTGCACGGTTTTTGCCGAGTCGGATATGATTGCAAAACAGCAATACGGCTATTCGAAAGCCGATATCATAAACGGCCTTTGCGATGCTCTTGTAAGAAACTATTTAAACAACCTCGGAAGAGGAAAAGTGCTTGAGGCTCCCTTTGTATTCCAGGGCGGTGTTGCCGCAAACAAAGGCATAATAAAAGCCTTTGAAACACAGGTGGGAAGCGAAATCATAATTCCCAAATACTTCAACGTTATGGGCGCGATAGGTATGGCCCTCATGGCAAAAAATCAGGTTGAGCAAAGCGGACAAACCACTAAGTTTAAAGGCTTTGACTTCATAGACTTAGACTTTACGCCCAAGAGTTTTGAATGTAGCGGCTGCAGTAATTCATGCGAAGTTATCAAGGTTCTCGTAGACGGCGAAGTTAAGGCTATGTGGGGCGACAAATGCGGAAAATGGAGTTCTTCTATATAATCGCCGCTTATTCAATCAAATAATAAAAATTTCGGCTTTGCGGTACTTTTGTTATTGCAAAGCCTTTTTCAAGGAGACAAAACATGACTTCATCGAAAAAACAAATACCATATCTTCACTATCTTCGCGTTGTGGCTATTTTTATGGTGCTTGCACTGCACAGCATAAGCCCGTATATGTCAAATGCGCAAATTTACGGCAAAACAAGCTGGTATGCGTATCTTATAATAAATTCCGTTGCCCGCGGAGGAGTGCCTCTGTTTTTTATGATAAGCGGCCACCTCTTGTTAAATAACGATTTAAGCCGCGAATTTAAACCGTTTTACACGAAAAGACTCTCCAGAGTTTTAATTCCCCTGGCGATATGGAACGTTATATACTACGTTTTTTATTGCGCTTTAAATGGCGAAAAATTAAGCCTCGGCTCGCTTTTATCGCAGTCGATGAACTCGGGCACGGCGTACCACTTTTGGTATTTGTACACCCTTGCGGGGATTTATCTTGTAACGCCGTTTTTAAAAAGGCTTACAGACTCGTGCTCTTTAAAACAACTCGTGTGGCTTGAAGTTTTAATTTGCTTTTGCACGACAATTCGCCCGTTTGCAAACACGGTTCTTCCGATATATATTTTTTGGTTTGACCCGCTTTTTAACGGATATATCGGATTTTTTCTCCTCGGATATATTCTCGGACAATGCGATTTTTCAAAATCGCAAACGCGCCTTTTCTTGCTCGGAGGCATAACAGGCCTTGCAATAAGCGTTTTGGGAAATCACATCACGTCTTCCGAAAAAGCGATAGACTTGTCTTTTAACAGCGGATATAACCTTTGCTGGTTTCTTATAGGCTCTGCTTTTTTTGTAACGTTTAAAGACATAAATTTTAATCGTGGAACATGCTTCAAAATAATAAAATCACTCTCTGAAGCGAGTTTCGGAATATACATTGTTCATGTTGGAGTTATGGATTTAATATCAAGATTTGCCCTACCAGATGCGTCGCCGATTGTACTTTCGGCATATCTTTTCGCATCATCATCCGTAATTTCGGTTTTTCTCTCTTACGGAGTGGGGAAAGTAAAATACCTAAGCTGACATCAAATGCGCCGAGTGCTTTTACACTCGGCGCATTTTTATGAATTTATCATTCGGATAAATATTCTTTAAGTACCGCTTTTTCAAAAATCCTTTTAAAAGCCACAAAGCCCGTTTCATTCTCCCCTACCGCCGTTACCAAAACGGTGTGAAATTTCATTCGTTTTCCGCCGTATATATCGGTAAATATTTGGTCACCTACAAGGCACATATTTTCCGTGGGAACGCCAAGCTCTTTTTGTATTGCTTTTAAATTCTTTTTAAAAGGCTTCCAAGCTCTTGCGACATAGGGAACGCCGAGCGCCTCGCAAAAAGGCTCCACGCGCTCTTTATAATTATTGGAAACCACTGCGCACTTTATTTTCAAACTTTTTAAAAGCTCAAAATAATCGCAAATTTCCTTCGGCGGAAGTGCGGCATCATGGGTAACCAAGGTATTGTCTATATCAAATACAACGCCTTTGATTTTATTTGTCTCATAAAAATTTTTGTCCAATTCAAAAACGTTATTTGCAAGCAAATCGGGGTAAAACCGTTTAAACATAGCAGTTCTCCTTTGAAACATAAAGGGGCATTGCCAAAGCAACGCCCCCATATTGTTACATCAAATATTTTTTGGCAAGTGCATTTACTGCCCTACCGTCGGCTCTGCCCTTAATTTGAGGCATAACCGCTGCCATGATTTTGCCCATGTCCTTCATTGTGGAAGCTCCGGTAGCATCAACAGCAGCTTTGACAATTTTGTCTAACTCGTCTTCAGATAATTGGGAAGGTAAATAACCCATTACAATTTCTATTTCTCTGTTTAGCTGGTTTATTAAATCTTCTCTTCCGCTTTTTTCGTAATCGGGAAGAACATCTTTGCGCTTTTTAAGCTCTTTGGCTATGACGTCTGTAACGCCATCGTCGTCGAGCTCTACGCGGTTATCCTTCTCAATTTGCAAAATTGCGGCACGAATACTTTGAACGGTATTCTTTCTTATTAAATCCTTTTCTTTCATGGAGAGCTTTAAATCTTGTGCCAATGTTTCTTTCAAACTCATGATACATCGCCTCCCTTAGGATATTTATTTATAAGAACGCTTTCTCGCAGCCTCGGACTTCTTTTTACGCTTAACACTTGGCTTCTCGTAATGTTCTCTCTTTCTGATTTCGGACAAAACGCCTGATTTAGCACACTGCCTTTTAAATCTGCGAAGTGCACTGTCTAAAGATTCATTATCCTTAATTCTGATTTCTGCCATTAAAATTCCCTCCCTCCGTTATTGCCTGACATCTAAACACATAACGGGTTAAGACAAAATTTATACTATTTGATTATACAAAATTTTTGGCGTTATGTCAAGAAAAAATTTAATTTTTGTTATATTTATTACCTTTTCTTACTCAACAGTCACCGATTTTGCAAGATTACGCGGTTTATCAACGTCGCAACCCTTCTCTACGGCAACATAATACGCCAAAAGCTGTAAAGGTATTACCGACAAAACAGGAGAAAACATTTCGTTTACTCTCGGAATTTCGCAAAGAGTATCTATGCCCTCGTTTGAAACCCCCCAAGGCTGAACTCCTATAACATAAGCTCCTCTGGCTGCCGTTTCCCTCACATTGCTGTCCATTTTGGCTTTTAAGAGAGAATTTGACGAAATACATATAACAGGGGTTTCTTTTTCTATAAGCGCTATAGGACCATGTTTTAACTCTCCTCCGGCATATGCTTCGGCATGTATATAAGATATTTCTTTGAGTTTCAGCGCGCCTTCCATGGCAACGGCGTAATCAAGGCCTCTTCCAAGGAAGAAAACGTCATCTTTTTTTGCAAGGTCTTTTGCGATTTCCTTTACGGTTTCGTCACACTCCAAAGCTTTTTCCAGGTTTTCGACGAGGGCAAGCAAATCCTTTTTGTATATATTTATTTCGCTTTGCAAAACGCTTTGCTTTTTCTCAGCAACAAACAGCGCAAAAATATAAAGCGCAATAAGCTGTGTTGTGTATGCCTTTGTAGATGCCACCGCAATTTCGGGGCCTGCGTGAGTAAAGAAAGTTTTGTCCGCCTCGCGGGAAATTGTACTTCCCACAACATTGGTAATGGCAACGCACTTTGCGCCGCGCTTTTTTGCAAGCCTCAAAGCGGCGAGAGTGTCCGCGGTTTCGCCCGACTGACTTATAACTATCAAAAGTGTTTTTTCGTCAATAATCGGGTGGCGATACCTAAATTCCGAAGCAATATCCACCTCTACGGGTATCGAGCAAAGCTGTTCAATTGCCGTTTTTCCCACAAGACCCGCGTGATATGCCGTTCCGCAAGCCACAATATATATTTTTTCGACATCTTTTATCAAATCAGCATCGGCGCCATAGAAATTCACTTCGCTACCAAGGCTTATTCTTCCAGCCAAAGTATCTTTTACGGCGCGAGGTTGCTCATATATTTCTTTTAGCATAAAATGGTCATAGCCCGCTTTTTCCGCCGCGCTTTCATCAAATGTGACAGTGTAGGTTTCGCGGGATATTTGATGTTTGTCCGCATCGTATATTTTAACATTTCCGCCCTGCACAAGCACAAATTCGTTATCTTCCAAAAGGTATATTTCTCGTGTTTCTTTTAAAACCGCCGGGATATCGGAGGCTATGAAAACCTCACCCTCTTTCACGCCGACTATAAGCGGACTGTCTTTTCTTACAGCAACAATTTTCCCGGGTTCCAAAGTACTTACAACGCAAAAAGCGTAGCTTCCTATAAGCATTTTGGCCGCCTCGGATACGGCTTCCAAAAGGTCGCCTTTGTAAAAAAGGCTTATGAGGTTGGGAATTACCTCGGTATCGGTTTCGGAAACAAATTTACAACCCTTTTTCATTGCAAATTCGCGGAGCTTTGTGTAATTTTCTATAATGCCGTTGTGAACAACCGCAAATTTACCATCACTGCTCATATGCGGGTGGGAATTAATGTCGGACGGCTCGCCGTGGGTTGCCCACCTTGTATGCCCTATACCTACATTTCCCGATATTTCCTCTTTTGCGCACTTTGCCCTTAAATTTTCGAGCCTGCCCTTCGTTTTTGAGCATTTTATTTTTCCGTTTTCGCAAACGGCAATTCCCGCACTATCATAGCCGCGGTATTCAAGTTTCTCAAGGCCGTCCAGCAAAATGTCGACAGCCTGCCTGTTTCCCATATATCCAACTACTCCACACATATTTTATCTTCCTTTCTCGGCCAATAAGTGGCCGTGCGCAGTTCAGCAAATGAAAAAACGCCGATTGGTATTTCGGAGGCAAATTGTACCCACGCCGAAAAAAAGTAAGGCGTAAACCTTGCTTTGGCTTAAATATGAAAAACTGCACATAATATAAATTTAGGTTTTTACACCGGGTCGATTTTGTGATGCGAATTACTCCGCATTTTTGCCGACCTTTTACGGCTGTGTGTCTGCCGTGGGGCACCCGCCGAAGATTCGATAAACCCCATCCTCGTCAACCGTTATCGCTTTGTGACCGGTTCCGGCGCTGACCGTATGCAACACCAAAAACATCCACCCTCCTTTTTGAATTTGCACTTACGGATAATAATATTATACTATAATACATTTTATTTGTCAAGAAGTGCAAACAAACATATGTTAAAAGGTTTTTTTACGGCTCATATTGATATCATTTTTACTCTGTTTGCATATAATGGCATTGAGTGTTTTCAAAAGCGCTGAGTGCCGCTTTCAATTATATTATTATTCGGAAGGAATGAAAATATTTTGAATACCGAAAAAAGTGACGACATATTTTTAAGTTCCGTAATGGACGGATTTGACAAAAAGACAGTTTTAAGCAGACTTCGCGAAATGGGCATGGATACCGTGGCAAACAAACTTGAACCTATGAGTAAAAAAGACATAGAACACCTCATAGGCAAAAATCCCGAAATACTGAAAAAAGCAAGCGAAATCTTAAAAAATGGGAGGTAGATTATTTTGGCAGACGATATGAGCGGAAAAATAATGGATATGCTAAACAACCCCGAACTTATAAAAAAGGTTTCAGAGGCCATAAATGGTTCGGGCGGTGCGGTTGCGCCGATTTCCGAAAAAGAAACCCAAGACGAACTCACATCAAGCGTGAAAAACATAATGGGCACGCTAAACCGCGCCGACGACAGGCGGGTAAACCTTTTAAACGCAATAAAACCATACATGCGGGAAACCAGAGCCGCGCAGATCGACAAAGCAATACAAATGCTCAAACTAACAAAGCTCGCCGAACTTCTTAAAATTGAAAATTGAGGTGAAATAAATGTATATGCGCTACTACGACGGATATCCGTCCGACACATTTGACGGCAGAAACGAAAAAAACGCCTTTGAGGACGATTTTGTTTCAGAAGAAGTGATTTCTCCCGAAGAAATCAAAATTTCTCTAAACAGTAATTTTGAGACTGACAGCGCAGAAGAAAATCGGATTTCAAGCACGCCTACGGATATACAAACAAAAAGTTTTTTACCGAGTTCGATAAAATCTGACGACATAATACTCATTGCACTTTTGTTCATACTTATAAGCGAAAACAGCGATGATTACATTATGCCGTTAGTCATCGGTGCTTTGCTTTTAGGACGATAAACGACTCAAATTTGACAAATCGGAAAAAAACATATATAATATAACTGTCAAGTTGTAAAAAAAACTTGACAAAACCATATTCGAAGGAGAAAAAACATGAAAAAAATACTTCTTGCCGCTTTTGTTTTCGCGGTGATATGCGCAGGATTTACCGCATACGCTAGCGAAAACAGCGCAAAAGTCTATATTGACGAAAACCCGGTGGAATTTACAGAAAACACCGGCACTCCGTTTTTTGACGAAAATTCCAGGACAATGGTTCCGCTCCGCGCATCAATGGAAGCGTTTGACATAAATGTTTCCTGGGAAGAAGAAACTCAATCGGCAATTCTTGAAAAAGGTGAAAAAAACCTCACCGTAACCGTGGGAAACAAACAGCTTAAAAGCTCGGACGGAAAAGTTATCACGTCCGACTCGGCGCCTGTGGAAACCGGCGGAAGAATTTATCTTCCGATACGCGCCGTTGCGGAATTTTTTGACGGATACGTACTTTGGAACGAACAGCTTTCGAGCGTATTTATCTTGTCTGAAAAGTATATTGCATTTCGCGACATGTTCACCTACGACGGCGAGCTTTCGAAATACGTTGATGCCGTGGTTGTTTCCGCAAAATACAACGGCTCAATGAATGAAGAAGAATTCGAAAAATATTGGACATCTGTTGACAAAGAAAAACTTGAAACACTGCTTAAAATCGTGGCTACCGACAAGCAAAGTTTAAATCCGGAACACGAAATAAGCATAAATTTCTGGTATCCCACGCCTGACACAACAAAAGATTGCTACATCGCTTCGGTGTCATCTTTCAGCTACGACGCAAAAATATACAATCCTTTCGGCAATACGCCGATAAATCAGCTTAATCAGTAAAATTAATCTCCCCAAGAGTTTATTTCTTGGGGAGATTTACTATTTTTCAACAAGATATCTTTTTATTTTTTGAGTGGTGGTTTTTTCAAATTCCTTTGTTTGAAGTTTTACGTTTCTTATATATTTATACAGCGGATTTCGCTTATTTACTTCATCTGCAGCTTCCTGCATGAGCGCCTTTATTCTTTCGGGTTTCACATCGCCGCCCATATCGGCATATATTTTTTCAATATTGGGCACCAAAATCGCGCTGATTACGGTTTCGCCGTTTTCATCGGCTTTGCCGTAAACAAAGCTCTCCTTTACGTATGGCGTTTGATTTAAAAACGCTTCAAGCTCTTCAGGGTAGATATTTTTGCCGTTTTTGGTAACTATCACATTTTTCTTTCTTCCCGTAATATACAAAAATCCATCTTTGTCCATGTAACCCAGATCACCTGTTCTGAACCAACCATCAGTAAAGACATTTTCGGTTTCTTCGGGATTTTCAAAATAACCGAGCATTACGTTATCGCCTTTGCAAATAATTTCCCCAATCCCCTCTTCGTTTGCACCGTCAATTTTAATTTGCATGCAAGGTAGTGCAAGTCCGACAGAGTCTGCCTTTTGAGATTTTTCCCTCGTGAGCGCCACAATAGGCGAACACTCGGTTATTCCGTAACCCTGGAGAAAACCTATTCCGAAATCATTAAACGATTTAAGCACATCTACATCAATCGACGCCGCGCCGCTTATGAAAAGCCTGATATTGCCGCCGAAAGCATCTACAACGCTTTTAAAGAGAACCTTTCTCAAATCAATACCCACTTTTAAAAACGCTCGGCTCAAGCTCTTTGCCAATTTAAGTTTTTTCTCGATGCCGTTTTTGCGTGCGCGAGACAAAATTCTTGCGTGCATCGCCTCAAAAAGTGCGGGAACGCCGAGCATAATCGACGCGTGGCACTCGCAGAGATTTTTTTGAATGTATCTGAGTCCGTCGCTGTATGCAACTGTGCTTCCGCGATAAAGCGGCGCCATAAGGCCGCAGGTGCACTCATAGGTATGGTGTATTGGAAGAACAGACAAGAACACATCTTTTTCGTCAATATACACCATGGAGCACATTGCCATAAGGTTTGTAACAATATTTTTATGCGAAAGCAAAACGCCTTTTGACATTGCGGTTGTGCCCGAAGTGAAGAGGAGAATTTTAGCTTCTTCGGGGTTTATCACAACGTCGTCAAAGCGAGTGTCGCCGCCGTCTGCCAGCTCTTTACCGCGCTTTAAAAGCTCTTTGTATGAAAGAGCACCGTTTTCGCTCACATCGGCATCCATATTTATAACATACTTCACACTCGGCGCCTTTTGACATATATTTTCAGCGCCACCGAGTTTTTCCAAAAGTTTTCCGGAACATACCGCAACAAGGGATTTTGACACATTTAAAAGATTTAAAAGGTCTTCCGCGGCAAGTTCTTTATCCATGGGGCAAATCATTGCCTCGCCGTTTAAAGCCGCCATATAGGTAACTGCCCAAAAATAGCGATTTTCGCTTATAAGAGCAACCTTTGTGCCGTTTCCGACGCCCAGCGACAAAAGAGATATTCCCAAGTAATTTACGTCATTGCCGAATTTTTTGTATGTTACCGGCTCATACCCGGCATCTTTATTTTCTTTTACCAAAAAAGCCGATTTTTCGGCATAGAGCTCACAGCTTTGTTTTAACATGTCTTTTACCGAGATGATATTTCTTACTTCAAACAACGAATTATCTTTCATTTTAACACCTCATTTACATTTTCGTTTATGTATTCAAGCAAAAATTCGCTTGTCATATCCGCCGATACATTTAATCTTTTTATTTTAAAAACGTCCGCATCGACGCCATTCGCACCCTTATTTCCCACAAGACACGTCATTTTATATCCGGCTTTTATCGCCACATCTTCGGAAAAATCATTTGTAAATCCGTAAGGATATGCCATATAGTCGCATTTTTTACCCATGTTTTTTTCTATAAGATATTTTGAAAGGCGCATTTGGCGAACAGTTTCGGCTTCGTCTATCGTGGAAAAATCGGGGTGGGTAAGCGAATGACTTTGTATGCTTATGTTGCCGCTTTTTTCCATTTCAATTGCCT
>CAZSIY010000025.1:0-11796 GCA_964606825.1 uncultured Oscillospiraceae bacterium
CTTTTGCTTTGGCATTTGCCAAATTTTAAAAGTTTCAATTATCAAACTAATATATTATAATACAAAAGTTTTAATTTGTATTTGCACA
The DNA here is from genome assembly GCA_964606825.1 of uncultured Oscillospiraceae bacterium. GTDB lineage: Bacteria > Bacillota > Clostridia > UMGS1810 > UMGS1810 > CAKSIN01. Next base: position 89 of record CAZSIY010000025.1, read on the forward strand.
AAAGTATAATTCGCTTGTATTATTGCTCATTTTTACACAAGTATTGCCGCACCTGCCATTCCGGCATCATTTTTAAGGCTTGCTATTTCGATCGGAATTTCGGCTTTTACGCGCTCAGTGAGCGGTTTTATAAAGGCATCTCCCGCATTTGTAACGCCGCCGGCAATCACTATCATGTCGGGGTCGAAAACATAAATAAGGCCTATTATTCCCGCAGCGAGGTAACCCAAATATTTGTCGAAAACAGCTTTTGCAACGTCGCAGCCGCTATTTAGCGCCTCAAAGAAGATTTTTCCGCTCATTTTGTTGTTTTTCTCATAAAGTTTTGCAAGGGCGCTTTCCGGTTTTTCTTCGCATGCTTTTATTGCTTGTTTTACAAGAGCACCGACAGATGCATACTGCTCCCAGCAACCTTTATGACCGCAACCGCACTCTTTGCCGTCTACCTCAATGCAAATATGACCGATTTCGCCGGCACTGCCTCTTCCACGGTAGAGCTTTCCACCGGAAACCACGCCGCCGCCAATTCCCGTACCGAGAGTTACGGTAACAACGTTTTCGGCGCCTTTGCCGCTTCCCAAAACAGCTTCGCCGAGAGCGGCGCAGTTTGCATCGTTTTCAACACAAACGGGAAGTGAGAGCGCAGATGCCATTTTCTTTTCAAGGTTTGTGCCGTTAAAAGGCACATTTGCTGCGGTTACTTTGCCGTCTCTTATAAGACCCGGAGTGCCTATGCCGATGCCTGTAATGCGGAATTTCTTCCTTATTTCCTCGCACTTATCAACCATGGAAGATATGAGCGCCTCCTCACTTGAGCAATCCGTAGGAATACTGTCTTTATAAACGATATCGTTTTTGTCGTTCAAAACTCCGAATTTTATTTCCGTACCGCCGAGGTCAATTCCTATTCTCTCACTCGAATAAGCGTCGCGATCGCAAATAAGCACAACATCGGGGTGAAGTTTAAGCATTGACGCGGGAATATCGGTATTTATTCCGCCGCTCAAAAGCTCGTTTACAACGCGGTGCTTGTTTGCTCCGCAAGCCAAAAGTATTATTTTCTTCGCCTTTAAAATAGTGCCTATTCCCATGGTAAGCGCCTGGCGCGGAACATCGGCTTCGCTTTCGAAAAATCTGGAATTTGCGTTTATTGTGTTCTCCGTAAGGTCGGTAAGATGAGTTTTTGAGTGGAGGCTGGCGCCCGGCTCGTTAAAACCGATATGGCCGTTTTGGCCTATTCCCAAAACCTGGAGATCAATTCCGCCGCTCTCTCTTATCATTTTTTCGTAATCCTCGCACTCTTTTTCCGGGTCGGGAGCGGTACCGCAAGGAACGTGGGTGTTTTCAATATTGATATTCACCTTTGAAAAAAGATTTTCATTCATAAAATATCTGTAACTCTGGTCGTTTGAAGCGTCAAGGGGGTAGTATTCGTCAAGGTTGTAAGACTTTACCTCGGAAAAATCTATCTCGCCTTTTCGGTTCATTTCGGCAAGAATTTTATACATACCCACCGGTGTGGAACCTGTTGCAAGGCCCAAAACGCTTGCAGGTTTTAAAATTAGCTGACTTGCCATTATTTTTGCAGCCGCTTTTGAAACTTCTTCGTAGTTTTCGCAAAGTATTAAACGCATTTTTATCTCTCCTGTCAAATATAAAATCGGTACATTTTCATCTTAGACACATTATAGCGCCGAAAGCACATAAAATATTTGCACAATAGTAAGTTTGTTTTGCACTTTATGGCATAAAGTGTTGATTTTGGTCTTTTACTTTGTTATAATTCATAGTGGAGAGGGGTGCACTTTTATGGCAGAATACGTAGGCTCTAAATTGAAAAGCGATATTGTTATAAGCAAATTGTACACGGTTCATTATTTTGAATTTTCCAAAGACTACACTTTCACGGGAGAAAGGCACGAATTTTGGGAATTTGTGTATGTGGACAAAGGAGAAGTTACCGTTACCGCAGACGACAAGGAAATAATTTTGCGCCAAGGCGAAATAATATTCCACAAGCCGAACGAGTGGCACAACATACGCGCAAACGGCGTTGTAGCGCCTAATATTGCCATAGTTACTTTCGAATGTCATTCAAAAGCAATGGAATATTTTGAAAACAAAATGTTTAAGGTAGGTCAAATGCAAAAGAGCGCAATATCCAAAATCGTTTCGGAATACACAAATGCTTTTTCAACGCCTTTAAACGACCCTCTTACCGACAAACTCTCCAGAAAACTCGATTGCCCCATAGGCTCGGAACAGCTTTTAAAGCAGTATATTTGCGAGCTTTTGATATCGTATTTGAGAAACCCCATTCCGGGCAATCAGCGCACTCAGTTTATAGTAAATCAGTCAAACGCTATGCTCAACATGATTATAAACTACATGAAAGACCACATAAGCGAAAACCTCACCATAGCACAGCTCGTTAAATACAGCGGTTCAAACAAAACCACCATAACCAATGTTTTTAACGAAAATTTCGGCATGGGCGCGATAGATTACTTTATCTCTCTAAAAATAGACACGGCAAAAAAATACTTGCGAGAAAACAACTACAACGTAACCCAAATTTCCGAAATGCTGGGGTATTCGAATATTCACTACTTCTCGCGCCAGTTCAAAAAACTTACGGGAATGTCGCCGACGCAGTATTCATCGTCGATACAAGCTATTTTGCCCATTAACCGAGTCGAAAAAGGAGCTGAAAAAAATGCGAAAAGTATTTAAAAACGCGCTTATAAACGGTGCAATAACAGACTTCATAACGGAAAACGGAAAATTTTTAAAAATAGGAAAAACCGAAGAATCGGGCACCGATTTAAAAGGCCTTAAAGTTTATCCCGGCCTCATAGATATTCACACTCACGGTTGTATGGGGCTTGACACCATGGACGCAAATTTAAAAGACATGCCGTATTTTTACGCAAAAAGTGGCGTAACGGCATATCTGCCCACCACGATGACAGCATCTTTTGAGGCTATTAAAAAAATTACGGATACAGACACGTCGGCTTTAAAAGGCGCCGAAATTCTCGGTTTTCACCTCGAAGGTCCCTACATTGCCGAAAAATACAAAGGCGCTCAAAACGAAAAATACATTCAAAAACCCGATTTGGAGAGCTTTAAAAAGTTTAAAAACGTAAAAATGGTAACAATTGCTCCCGAGCTTGAGGGGAGCCTTGAATTTATAAAAAATTGCGAATGTGTGGTGTCACTCGGTCACACCGGTGCCGACTACGAAATCGCCATTAAAGCGATAGATGCGGGAGCTGTGTGCCTTACACACACGTTTAACGCAATGCCGCCAATTCACCACAGAAATCCGGCGCTTATCGGCGCCGCATCCGACAAAAACATCTACGCTCAGGTTATTTGCGACGGCCTTCACATTCACCCCGCGGCAATAAGAATGTTGTATAAAATTTTTGGTTCCGACAAAATGGTGCTCATAAGCGACTCCATGCGCGCAACAGGTCTTTCCGACGGCTGTTATGACCTGGGCGGCCAAGAAGTTTTCGTAAAAGACAACAGTGCAAGGCTTGCCGATGGCACTCTTGCAGGAAGCATATCCACCCTTTTAAATTGCGTAAAATGCGCCGTGAAATTCGGAATAAGTGAAATCGAAGCCTTTAAAATGGCATCATATACGCCTGCAAAACTTCTTAACGTAAACAAGGGGCTTATAGAGAGCGGATTTGATGCCGACTTTATAGTTCTCGACGATGACTTAAACCTCGTGAAAACTTTCGTTGGCGGCAAAGAAATTGAATAGCAAACAGGCGCCGATTGCCTTTTACAATCGACGCCTGTTTTTTTAATCAAAGTGCAGACTGCGTATCCGTGGGATCGCCGTGCTCCGCGAGGTAATACTCGTGTGTCCAGTCTAGTTCTCTGTACTCTGCCGCTCTGTCGTCTGTTTTTATAAATTCTATCAAGAGGTCAAGCATTTCTTTTGACCAAGTATTTTTGTCAATTTGCGCTGTGGTAAATTTATTTTGAGCAATCATCTCAAATCCAAACAGGTCTTTAACCTGTGTTTTTGCCGCACCGCCAACAACTTCTTCCACAAGATGTGCGGGAATAAACAAAACTCCGCCGCCTGCTCCGAAAACAATGTCGCCGGGGAGACAAACGGCGTTTCCTATTTTAACGGGTGTGTTATAGCCTGTGATTATAAAATCACGAATGGGCGTGGGGTCTATTCCGCGGTAATAAACCTGGGTGTTTTCCACCTGTTTCATCTGCTCCGTATCACGCACGCCGCCCCAAATTACGGCGCCGCCGTTTTCGTTTTTTGTTTTGTTTTTAAGAGCTGTTGTAAGATTTCCGCCCAAAAACGTGCCCTTGTATATTTTATCGTACATATCTATAACGGGAACATCGTATTCCATGAGATTATCCACTATCCACTGATTGTAGGTACCTGTGCGACCCTCGCTTCTTCCTATTTCTTTTGTAACCTCGTCAAGGTCGGGTCTGAAAGGACAATAAGATGCAGTAACAGCTCTTCCTATGAGTTTTCTGCCGTCGTCATGAAGTGTGCGAAATCTTCCCTCAAACTGGCTTTCGTAATTTTTTACAAATATAGGCTTCCAAACTTCTTCAAGTGTAAGATTTTTAAGAGCCTTTAAGTATTTTTCGTCAACTTTCGGTCTGCCGTCGGGCAGTCTTTCACCTTTCCATTGGGGAGTAAGGGCGATTATTTCATCTCTGTCATTAAAATGCATATTTATTCCTCCTAAATTTTTACAGATGCATTCCGCCGTCTGCAATTATTTCACTTCCGGTAATATATGCGCCCTCTTCACTGCAAAGCAAAAGCGCGGCGCCGTTTATATCTTTTGCACTTCCTATGCGCCTTGCGGGGATTGAAGATATCACCTTTTTCCTAAACTCGGTATCTGCGAGAGCCTCGTCGTTTCTTGGCGTTTCTATTGCTCCGGGAGCGATATTGTTAACTGTTATGTTAAACGGCGCGAGAAAAGGCGCCGTATTTTCCACCAGCTTTTTTTGAGCCGCTTTTGTAACACCGTAGAGACAAAGCTGAGGGTGGTTGTTGTACTGATTTACGCTTCCTATGGTGATAATGCGCCCCCAATTGTTTTTCTTCATATCGGGCACGTATTTTTGCATGATAAAATATGTGCTCTTTACGTTGCAATCGAAGTGAAAATCGTATTCTTCGGGCGTGTATTCATCCCAAGGCTTTTTAATCTGTATTGACGCGTTTAAAATCAATATGTCCACGGCGCCAGTTTGAGCGTAGAGCTCCTTTGCCGCGTCGGGGTTTGAAATATCTGCGGCAATCGCCTTTTCGGCATTTATATATTTTGCCGCCAAATCGAGCTTTTCCGACGGGCGGGAGCCGTGAGCAAAAACCGTTGCTCCGCAATCGGCAAGCGCTTTTGCCACTTCCTTTCCTATGCCCTGGGAAGAGCCGGTAACAAGTGCTTTTTTGCCGTTTAAATCAAACATTGCTTTCCCTCCCGATAATGTCTTTTACAAAATATTCTTTGTTAAAATCCATTATAAAACGGTTTTTAACGGCAAATTTTTCAGGTTCTTCGGTGTTGCTCTCAAACATTCCGTAATGATTTGGAACCGCTGTTTCAGGATTGATTTTTTCGGCAAGTTTTACGGCTTCTTCCACGTTCATATTGCCGAGTTTGCCGTTTATGCACACAAACAAAACGTCGCATTTTATGTTTTCGAGCTTTTCGTTATAGTACGTGTCGCCGGTAAAATACAAAATTTTTCCAGAATACTCAACGGTAACGCCAACCGCGGGCACGGTATGATCGGCAAACACCGCCTTTATTTTAAAATCGCCCACGGTGTACTCCGAGCCTTCGTCAAATGGCTTGTAATTTGTTACGCCCATGTTCGAAAGCGGATTTTCGCAATCGGTAGGAGCGTAGAACACAATATTTTCCTTTTTCATAAAAGGAATTGCATCGGTATCCACGTGGTCCAAGTGATTGTGCGTGCAAACAAGCGCATCGGCGCGCAAATCTTCGGGATTAACGGGGGTTTCAACCATTCTCGGGCGGTTTGCAACCCTATTTACCACGTCCGAAAGATAGGGATCTATACAAATCGTTGTTTTGCCGTCCGACAAAATATAGCCGCTCTGCCCTATCCAGCGTATTTTTAAATCGTTCATTAAAGGCACCTCACGTTTACAGTTTAACGGCACTGCCGTCTTCGTTTAATGTCACCGTGTGTTTTTGCACTCCGGCATCAGTTACGGTTTCAATTTCATATTCGCCGTAAAATCCGTGAAAATCATATTCTCCACCCGAAACGGAAGTGGTAATATTAGTTTTCCACTCTTTGTTAATAAGCCTATCTAAAGCCTCATAAGCGGGTTTTTTTGTCATATCAAAACGAACAAGTCCGCCGCCGAACATATTCTCGCCATCTTCGCTTCCGCGGGGGGCGTATGCGGCGTAGCCGTCTACAAGGTTCCACCACACAATGCTCTTCATGTTTCTCGTGGCAAACCAAGTTGTGTACAAAACTTCGGCAATTTCTGCCTGAATGGTTTCATTTTGAGGGATTTTGCCGGCATAGCTCGGAATTGTGATTTCGGAGATATGCATTGGGAAATCATACGCATCGAAAATGTCCAGAATTTCCAGCATATATTGCGCATTTAAGTAGGTATTGTTGTTTTCGAACCACTCCGGCTCCTGGAAAATGTGATACTTGAGGCCTATTTCGTCAATCGGAAGACCTTTTCTCACAAATTCTCTAAGCTGCATATTAAACGCCATATATTTTCCCTCGGCATTGGCATAGTCGCGCCAGATTGCCTCGTTGGTTTCGTTTAAAATTTTCCTGTTGTTCTTAAAATATTTTCCGCCGAGTTCAAGCGAGAACTCATCCCAATCGTCAAAGAGCGTGTCTTGACCTCTCCTGTAATTTGAAGCGGACTCGTTTACAATGTCAAACGAGGGTATGGTGTCACCATATCGCTCAGCGATTTCTTTAAAACGCCTTTCAAGAATACGCTTTCTTTCCGAAACGCTGTATTTTTTGAACCACTCGGGCACAAAATGGCACCAGGTAAGGCAATGACCTTTGGGTTCTATGCCGTTTTCCTTACAGAAATCAACAACGATATCGGGCGCGGGGCGCCTGTATATATTTTCGCTGTCTTTTGAAAAGCGTAAAATTCCCTCTTCGGGTTCGAGATCTGACCAGTAGAAAGGAACAACCGCCTGGTTGAAAAGATTTTTAAACAAATCTTTAAATTTTTCCTCTTTTTCGGGATTTTCGAAACTGTTTAACATAAAACCCGTGCAACCGAACAAGAATTTATGTTTTGTTTGGCGAATGTGCACTTCTTTTACATCTTTTGAAAACTCCAGTTTAAAACCGCCTTTGCGGTATTTTTCAATGCCCTCTTTATTTCTTTTATCGAGTGTTTCTTTGTTTTCTATATAGCTTTTTAAAACCTTTTCCCTTTCAAATGCTTTAAACATTTTATCAGCTCCATTCTCTGTCGTTTGCCCATTCGTTATCCCACTGTGTGGTAGGCTCCCAGATACCCGGATACTTTTCATGCATATGCTCTGCTATGAGTTCCTCATTGAGAGCCTCTATTCCGAGACCCGGCTTATCAGGAACTTTTGCAAATCCGTTGTTTATAAGCGGGTTATCTATGCCAATTGCAAGGTCATTCCACCACGGAACATCGGACGAATGATATTCAACGGCAAGAATGTTTTGAGCCGCCGCCGCGCAGTGAATTGCTGCCATGCAGGCAATCGGGCTTTCCGCCATGTGAATTGCCATTGCAACACCGTATTTGTCGCACATGTTGGAAACTTTTTTCATTTCGAGCGCTCCGCCGATTGTGAGCACGTCGGGGTGAATAACGCTTACGCCACCGCTTGACATAAGAGGCTCAAAGTTTTCGGCCAAATAGATATCTTCACCCGTGCAAATCGCAATATTACACGAATTTGCGATTTTAACAAAGTGGTTTGTGTAGTGCCAGGGGGCAATATCTTCAATCCAAGCGATATTATATTTTTCAAGGCGTTTTGCAAACATGATGCAATCTTCAATGCAAATATGGCCAAAGTGGTCAATAGCGAGAGGTACCTCGTAGCCTATAACATCACGCACTTCTTTAACGTAATTTTCAAGGTAATCCATACCTTTTTGCGTGAGGTGAATTCCCGTAGCATGATGCGGAATGGTGAAAGTCTCATAATTTTTACCAAGCATCATGTCCATATCTATGGAGCCTTTTTGATGGTTAATAGCTTTCATGGAATACTTCTTTATATTCTCCAAAAATCCTATTGGAGCATTGAGGCAACCGGGTTCATCGAGCATAAGTTCAATTCCGAGGTCCATTTTAAGGAAGGTAAATCCCTTTTCCATGCGCTTTTTAAGAGCTTTACCCATATCGGTACCGGTGTGTTTTCCGTCTACGTCGGTATCGCAATACATTCTCACTTCATCGCGGAATTTTCCGCCGAGCATTTGATAGAGCGGTACGCCCCACGCTTTACCCGCAAGGTCCCAAAGGGCAATTTCAATTCCCGAAACGCCGCCACCCTGGCGAGAATGTCCGCCGAACTGCTTTATGCGGCGGAAGAGCTTATCCACGTTGCAGGGATTTTCGCCCACAAGCCTTGATTTGAGCATAAGCGCATATGTAGCGCTTGAAGCGTCGCGCACTTCGCCGTAGCCTACGATGCCCTGGTTGGTATAAATTTTAATAAGCGGGCAGTGTTTCGGTGCACCGTTGATATTCGCAACTCTTATATCCGTTATTTTAAGTGACGAGGGAGAAGAGTTGGTATTTACATTTTCCGAAATAATATTATTCATTATTTTACTTCCTCCATTGACAAGATTATGGTTTTAGTCTATACTATTATTGAAGATTTGTCATCAAATATATTATCGGATTTACAAACTATATTACGATTTGAGGTGTCAAACATGAAAAGTGAAGATGATATGAAATCAATACAAGCTGTGCAAAACAGACTAAAAAGCGTACTTCCCATACGTTTTCACTCAAGCGAGCCTACTTTTTCAAACAGGGAATTTCGCCCGCACAAGCACAAAGAATTTGAAATAGCGCTGTTTAAATCGGGCGAGGGCGTATACAAAACCATGGACAAAGTTTACTCCATAAAAGCGGGCGACGTTTTTATTTTCAGCACAGATGAGATACACTGCGTTACAAACATCACCTCGCCCATGCACACAATAAACATAAAATTCGAGCCGAGGATCATGTGGTCGGAAACAAGCCGAATGTTCGACAAAAAATATCTTCAAATATTTTTAAACAGAACGCCCGATTTTACAAACCGATTGGATAGATCCAACCCCCACATGGAAGAAATTCGCGAACTTCTGCTCCTCACGGAAAAAGAATTTGCCAACTTTTCCGACTGCAGTGACGACATAATAACTTCATACCTCCTTTGTCTGCTTGCAAAGATAAAAAGGTATTTTGCAGGCGAAAATGACGGATTTTACGCAAATTCCGAAAATTTTGCCGCAATGGAAAAGGCTATGGATTTTATCGACGCGCACTTTATGGACGCAATAACGCTTGGCGACATTGCCCTTGAGGCAAGCCTGAGCCGCAACTACTTTTGCTCGGCTTTTAAAAAGTTGAACGGACTCTCACCCTGGGATTACATAACGCTTAAAAGAATAGAAAAAGCAAAGGACATGCTCAGAAAAAACTCTTCTCAAACCATGCTCGGAATTGCGCAAAACTGCGGCTTTTCAAGCACTGCCGGGTTTAACAAGGCGTTTAAGCACTGCACCGGTTTTACCCCCACGGATTTTAAACGGCATGAACTAAAAAACAAAAATAGTAAATTTGATATTATGTAAAAAATGAGGCGATGCAAAAATGCATCGCCTCGGCGTTTTAAACTCAAATTACTTAAGTTCAACAACTGCGCCTGCTTCTTCGAGAGCAGCTTTAATCTTTTCAGCTTCGTCTTTAGCAATAGCTTCTTTGATTGTGCTGGGAGCACCGTCAACTAAGTCTTTAGCTTCTTTAAGTCCGAGGCCTGTAGCTTCTCTTACAGCTTTAACTACTTTCAACTTAGCAGCACCTGCGTCTTTGAGAACTACGTCGAACTCTGATTTTTCTTCAGCAACAGCACCTGCAGCGGCACCACCTGCTACAACTGCTACGGGAGCAGCTGCGCTTACACCGAACTCCTCTTCCATCTTCTTAACGAGTTCAGCAACTTCCAATAATTTCAATTCTTTGATATCAGCAATGATCTGATCGATATTAGCCATTATTTTTTACCTCCTATTGTAAAAATATTATTTTAAAATTTATTCAGCATCAGCCGGAGCTTCTTGAGCTTCAACTTCTTCAGCTACTACTGCAGCTTCTTCGGCAGCGGAAGCCGCCTCCTCTGCGGGAGCATCGATTTTGATATCAGCGGGTTCTACGCCGTTATCAACCAAAGCCTGCAAAGTTCTAACCAAATCGGAAACCGGAGCATTAAGACTTCCCATAATCTGAGCGATAAGAGTATCTCTCGAAGGAGTCTTAGCTAAGGTGTCGACTTCTTCCAACGAAATTACGTTTCCGTCGAGGAAACCTGCCTTAATTTTGAGGCACTCATTGGATTTAGCGAAATCTGCGATAACCTTTGCCGGAGCAACCGGATCGTCTGCGCTTACTGCGAGTGATGTGGGGCCGTTCAAAAATTCATCAAGTCCGCCGAGACCAACTTCGTTAGCGGCAAATCTTGTAAGCGTATTTTTTACAACCTTGTATTCAACACCGGCTTCTCTTAATTTACGACGAAGATCTGTATCCTGTTCAACGGTAAGACCTCTGTAATCAACAATAACGCCGGCCTGAGCAGATTTTAATTTTTCAACCAATTCTGCAACAACCTGTTTTTTCTGTTCCAAAACATTAGCACTTGGCATAATTTCACCTCCTAAAAATAATTACGCAAAATGCGAAATATAAAAAGGGTTTCCCGCACACACGAGAAACCCATATAAGCATAAGCTAATTTCCGGTAATTCCTCGGCAGGATTTATGCATAACTACCTGCTGTCTGCGGACACTTTTATATTTTATCACAACTTTATAAACTTGTCAAGCAAATTTTATCAGTTGCCAAATTTTGCAGTATTCAACTTAACTCCGGGGCCCATTGTCGAAGTAACGGCAATGCTCTTCAAGTACTGGCCTTTTGCAGCTGCCGGCTTAGCCTTAACAATTGCATTAACGAGAGTTGTAAAGTTCTCTGTAAGCTTTTCCACACCGAAAGAGCTCTTACCGATCGGGCAGTGGATGATGTTAGATTTATCAAGTCTGTACTCAATTTTACCGGCTTTGATATCGCTAACAGCCTTTGCAACGTCGGGAGAAACAGTTCCTGCTTTGGGGTTAGGCATAAGGCCTTTAGGTCCCAAAACTCTACCAATTCTACCAACAACGCCCATCATGTCGGGAGTTGCAACAACAGAGTCAAATTCAAACCAGTTCTCATTCTGGATTTTTGCTACAAGCTCTTCGCCGCCTGCATAATCAGCACCGGCATCGAGAGCCTTCTGAACATTATCTCCCTTAGCGAAAACAAGAACTCTGATTTTCTTACCTGTTCCGTGGGGCAATACAACAGCACCTCTTACCTGCTGGTCAGCGTGTCTTGAGTCAACGCCGAGTCTGAAGT